>JALOOB010000117.1 GCA_025454635.1 Anaerolineae bacterium | reverse complement strand
CCTTCCTCGCGCAGCGCCTTCTCCAGCCCCGCAAGCGACGCGCACGTGCCGGAAATGCGGGCGTCGCCGGTGCGCGGGTTCTCCTGGAAGGGCAAGCCGCGCGCGAAGCTGCCCGGAAACTTGCCCGTGTAGAACGCGTTCAGGAAGCGGCGGTGGTCGTAGCCGTTGATCCCCAGTCGCCACGCGGCCGAGTCGTCGAACGTCCACCCGATGTCGTCATGCACGCGGACGTAGTTAACCCAGGCGCAGCCGTCGGGGATGCGGAAACGTTCGGCCATCGACTCGCGCAGGAGGCGCACCTCGCGCGTCGCCAGCGACTCCCACAGCAGCGCCATGAGCAGCGGGTTGTATGAAAGCTGGCATTCCTCCGGCGAAATGTAGCGGGCGACTTCGTCGGGATGGACAATCGCCTCGGACTTGAACAGCAGCGCGGGCGCGGCGATGCGCGCCAGCGCGTTGTAAGCCTGGATGATCATGTGCGCTTCGGGCAGGTTCTCGCAATTCGTCCCGAGCTGCTTCCAGATGAACGCCACCGCGTCGAGCCGCAGCACCTCCACGCCCGCGTTTGCGAGCGACAGCATCTCTTCGAGCATCGCGCGAAACACGGCGGGGTTTGAATAGTTCAGGTCCCACTGGAAGCTGTAAAAGGTCGTCCAGACCCACTTGCCCATGTCGGGGCGGTAGGTGAAGCTGCCGGGCCGCGCGTCGGGGAAGATCTCGCGCAGGTTGCGCTCGAACGCGTCGGGCATGGCGCGGTCGGGGTAGATCCAGTAGAACGCCTCGTAGTCTTCGTCGCCCGCCTGCGCGGCGCCCCGCTGGGCCGCGCGCGCCCATGCGTGCTCGTCTGAGGTGTGGTTGAAGACGAAGTCGACGGTGAGGCTGATGCCCTGGCGGCGCAAATCGCGCGCGAGGTCGGACAGCTCGGCCATGGCGCCCAGCTTCGGGTCGACTTCCCGGTAGGAGCTGACCGCATAGCCGCCGTCGTTCTCCCCTTCGGGGGCCTTGAACAGGGGCATGAGGTGGAGATAGGTGAGGCCGAGTTCGTTCAGGTACGGCAGCTTCTCGCGCAGCCCCTTCAGGTCACCTGCAAACAGGTCGACGTAACACACGCCGCCGAGCATGCGCTGTGACTGGAACCAGGCTGCGTCGCGCTCGCGCGCGGCATCCAGCGCCTTGAGGTCGGCGGGGCGGGCGAGCGCCAACCGCACTGCGGTTTCGAGGATTTGCTCGAGGTGATAGAAGAAGTCGTAGCGGCTGCCGTAGAGGTGATGCAGGAGCCCGAAGAGCCGCTCGAACTGCGCCTCAAGGCGCGCCTCGATAGCGCCCCACTCTTCGGGTGGCGCCCCGGCAAACTCGGTCCGCAGCCTCGGCAGGATTCGCGCGAGCGTTAGCCGACCTTCTTTGCGTATGTCCATCGTCTTCCGCACCTTCCCCGCAATCAAAGCCCCGCCCGTCATGACGAGGGCGGGGCCTGCGCATCTTATGAATCTGGCGAGGAGATCTAGCCCTTCACCGACCCGGCCAACATGCCTCGCACGAAGTACCGCTGCAGCCCGAAGAACACGATCAACGGGATGATCATCGTGAGGAACGCGGCCGCGGTGAGCAGATGCCAGTCCGACCCGCGCGAGCCGACGATGTTTGCGAGGCGCATCGTCAACACCTGCACGTCCGGCTTTTCGCCGATGAAGATCAAGGCGACGAGGTAGTCGTTCCAGACCCACAGGAACTGGAAGATCGCAAACGACGCCAGCGCGGGCACGGAGAGGGGGATCACCAGCCTGCGGAAGATGGTGAAGTGCGTCGCGCCGTCGAGGAACGCGGACTCGAAGATGTCGCGCGGCAGCAGGCTGATGTAGTTGAACAGCAGATAGGTGGCGAGCGCCAGGCCGAAGCCGGTGTGCGCCAGCCAGATGGCGAGGAATGTGCCGTTCAAGTTCAGCGCAACGTAGGCGCGCAGGATTGGCACCAGCGCGATCTGTAGGGGCACGACGAGCATGGCGACGACGACAGCGAAGAAGATTTTGCGGCCGGGGAAACGCATCCACGCGAAGCCGTAGGCTGCGAACGCCGCGATCATGATCGGGATGAGCGTGGCCGGAATGGTTACGACGAGGCTGTTGACAAACGCGTTGCTCATATCCTCGCCGCGCACCTCCGTGGTGGAGCCGTCAGAGTTACGAACTTCGTAGGTCTTGCCGCCGATGACGGTCCGGTAGTTGTCGAGGGTAAAGTCGGTGCTGGCGGTCCACTTCTGTTCCTGAACCTGGATCTGCCCGGTGCGCCGGTTGCCGACCCAGAGGACGCGCTTGCCGTCGGGCGTCACGACACCCTCGCGGAATTCCTCGAAGGTGCCGGTGGCGCCGGCGATGTTCATGACGCCGGTGGTGTCCACGCCTTCCGGCTTGAACTGCTCGGTCTGCACCCATGCGCGGTGCGGCAACACCTGCCACCAACCGGAGTTCAGGATGACGTCGCGCGTCCGAAACGACGAGACGAGGAGGCCGATCGAAGGGATGGTCCACACCAGCACCAGCAGGAGCAGCGCGCCGTTGACAAGAATGGCGGAGACCCGCCGCTGGCGCTTTGCGCTTGCGGTTTTTGGCCCGACAAGGGTGTTAGCGGTTGTGGCCATTAGAATGCCTCCGATTCGCGGAACTGGCGCAGGTTGTACATCATCACGGGAATGACCGCGATCAGCAGGATGATTGCGAACGCGGAGCCGATCCCGAAGTTGCTGTTGGTGAAGTACTGTTTGTAGAACTGCGTGGCGATAACATCCGTTCCGAACTGGCCGCCGGTCATCACGAGCACGACGTCGAATATCTTCAGGGTGAAGATGACGATTGTGGTTGTCACCGTAATGATGGTTGGCATCAGGTACGGGATCATGATGCTGCGGAAGATCTGCACTTCGGTCGCGCCGTCGACGCGGGCTGCCTCGAGAATCTCGCCCGGAATGCCCTTGATTGCGGCTGAGAACGTAACCATGGCAAAGCCGGTTTGCAACCAGACGACGATGACGATCAGGAACAGGTTGTTCCACGGCTGGAGCATGGTGGTCCAGCCCTGCGGCTGCCCGCCGAACGCGGTCACAATCGCGTTCAACAACCCGATCTGCGGGTTAATCTCGTACACGAACTTCCAGATGACCGCCGCGCCGACGAACGAGATGGCCATCGGGAGGAAGATCAGGGCTTTGGCCAGCCGTTCGAATTTGCTGCGGTCGGCCAGCACAGCGACGAGAAGCCCGATGATGACGCAGAACGTGGCGCCGAACACGATCCACAGGATGTTGTTTCGGAACGTGATCAACAGGTCGCGCTGCGTGAAGATGCTGAGGTAATTCCTGAGTCCGACGAAGAGCTCACTGTTCCGGTCAAGCAGGCTGTAGTAGAACGTCAACAGCGTCGGCACAAGCAGGTAGAGGCCGAGGATCACCATGGCAGGACCAACGAAGACGTACGGTTGGATCATGCGGGTGAACCGGGCCGGCAGTTGCTCCACGAGCCAGTTTGTCGCCGCATAGAGCAGAGCAACGCCGCCGACGCCCCACACGATGGCGACAAGCGCAATCACCACTTTGGGCGCATTGCTGTCGCGCAGGAAACGAAAGCCCCCGATCATGACGGCCAACGTGATCAAGGGAATGACGAGCGCGAATAATATTCGGGCGAGGTTGGCGACCAACCGCTGACCGAGGCTCGCGGGTTTCTCGTTCATGTCGATCATGGGATAGCTCATGCGGATGCTCCATGAAGTGGTGGCGCACCGTAGATCGTCAGAGAACGGGCAGGGGTTGCGCAACCCCTGCCCGTCGAACTTAGAATCTTACTGCGGCCAGGACTCGTCGATTTCCTTCAGGGCCGTGTCCAGGTCAGTTGTGCCGGAGATGTAGCTGGTCATGGACTTCCAGAAGGAGCCGGAGCCAACCTCGCCGGGCATCAGGTCGGAAGCGTCGAAGCGGAGGGTGTTGGCGTCACGGACGAGGCCGGCGATGCCGCGCTCGGTTTCGTTGCCGTACCACTCCAGCAGGGTGTCGTTGTGCGGCGAGAGCGCGCCACCGCTGGCGATCCACTCGCGGAGGGACTCGCCGGTGGTGAAGAACTCCATAACCGCGCGCACTTCGGGCCGATCGTTGAACATGGCGTAGATGTCGCCGGCCACGAGGAACGGCTTGCCGTATTCCTCGTCGATGCCGGGGAGGTAGAAGAAGGACCAATCCTCACCGGGGGTCGAGCCCTCGGGGAAGAAGGAGGTGATGAAGTTGCCCTGGCGATGGAGCCAGCAGGTCGGCGGATCGGTGAACATGCCCTTTGGCGCGTCCATGAAGCTGGTCGCGACGATCTTGGACGGCCCGCCCTCGGCCATCTTCTCGTCGAGGAAGCGCTCGCTCATGATCTCGGCCGCGCGGCGCACTTCGGGCGAGTCGAATTTCAGGTCGCCCGCCACCCACCGGTCGTAGTTTTCGGGGGTGGTGGTGCGGAGCATGAGGTCTTCCATCCAGTCGGTCACAGGCCAGCCGGTTGCGGTGCCGGATTCGATGCCGATGCACCACGGGGTGTCGCCGTCCGCGATGATGTCCTGCTCGAGCTGCTCGAGCTCTTCCCACGTGGTGGGCACGGCGTAGCCGGCCTCGTCAAAGGCGGCCTTGGGGTACCACACGAGGGACTTGCCGTTGAAGCGGGCCCAGATGCCCGCCATGAACTTCTCGCCCTGGGCGTTCGGGATCATGCTCATGTCGAGCCACGACTGGCTGTAGTTCTGCTTGAGCCAATCCTGGTTCATCCAGGAGAGATCCAGCACCTTGCCGGAGGAGCGGACGATGCGGGTCAGCAGGCCGGGCTGCGGGAAGTCGGCGATGTCGGGCGGATCGCCACCCTCGACGCGCACGCCGATGGTGGACTCGAACTGCTTGGTGCCTTCGTACTGGATGTCGATGCCGGTCTGCTCCTCGAAGGCAGCGATGGACTTCTCGAAGAGCACCTGGTCGGCGTCAACGAAGGGGCCGAACATGGAGACCTTCGTCCCGTCGTACTTGCCGGCGTAGGCATCGGCCAGGAAGGCCAGGCCGGCCGCGCGGGCGGCGTCTTCGCTTGCGCCGACGGACTCGCCGGTCGCGGCAGGGGCCTCGGTGGCTGCGGGGGCTTCGGTCGCCGCCGGAGCCTCAGTGGCCGCGGGAGCTTCAGTGGCCGCAGGGGCTTCGGTTGCTGCCGGGGCTTCCGTTGCCGCCGGGGCTGTCGTCGCAGCAGGCTGCTGCGCGGGCGCCTGGGTCGGGGTGGCGGCCGGGCCGCATGCGGCCAGCACCATCGCCACCAGGACGACCAGGGTCAACAACGTCCACTTCTTCATTTCTATCTCCTTCTCTCTTCAATGGGCAAACAGAAACTGCTGATAACGGAATAGAACGGCGCTCGAGCGAAGATGTTCCTCCTTTCTTACGCCGTTGAGCGGCGCACAAGGGATAGCGGCAGCCAGGCATCTTGCGCAGGCCGCGTGGGGTCGGCCAGGCGCGACAGCAGGAGATCGACGGCCACGCGGCCGGACTCCTCGAGCGGTTGACGCACTGTGGTGAGGCCGATGTAATCCGCGACGTCGATATCGTCGAAGCCGATGACCGCGAGTTCGTCGGGAACCGAGAGCCCGCGCTCGCGCGCCGCCTTTAGCGCGCCCATCGCCTGGGTGTCGCTGGCGGCGAAGAGCGCAGTCGGGCGGTCGGGCAGGTCGAGCAGCGCATGGACCGCGACGCGCGCGGTGTCCAATCCGTGCCGTGCGCGTGCGATGTAGCAGTCGGGCAGCGTCACGTCCCGTTCGGCAAGGGCCTTGCGATAGCCCTCCAGGCGGAACTCGCTCGTAGGGAGCGCGTAATCGGGAACGTCTGAATCGCCGACGAAGGCGCACCGGCGATGGCCGAGCCTGACGAGATGCGCGGCGGCCAGCGCGCCGCCCGCGGCGTCGTCGATGCGCACGCTGCTGAAGCGGGGCCGCGAGAACTCGATCAGGACGGTCGGCAGGTCGTGGTTGACGAGCCGGTCGGCGGCCTCGTTGTCGAAGGGGAGCGCCATCACGATCAATCCGTCGATGCGCCGCGTGACGGGCAGACTGGCGAGCCAGCCGATGCGCCGCGACGACGAATCCACGTTGTAGATAGCGAGCTCGTAGGGGGAATCGCTGAGCGCGCTCGCCACGCCGCGCAGGCGGGCGACGAATGACGGGAAGGTGAAGAAGGGGGCCAGGACGCCGATTCGGCCGTGCATCTTGCGGGCGCGGGCTGCGGCTTCCGCCTTTGGCACGAAGCCCAGCGCGTCGATGGCCTGATGCACGCGGTCGCGCGTGCCTTCATTGACGCGATCGGGGGTATTCAGGACGCGCGAGACGGTCGCAATGCTTACGCCCGCTTTCCTCGCCACTTCGTACACCGTAGCCTGCGCCAATTCGTCCCTCACCGCCGATGTGTGACATCTTAAGTGCGAAAAGCTAAACTACTTCCATGAAAGCACTTACATGGGTCAGATTAGCACGCGCGAGGGCAGATGTCAAGAGGGTTGCGGAAGAAGAGTTGATAAATTTAAGCTAAGGGAGTAGAGGGAAAGCGCGGCTGATTCCTTACGCGCCTGTCGAGCCCTGGTCGAGGCGCGATCGACGGACGGATGACTCGGCCGAGTCCTGGTCTTCATCCGCGATCAGCGTTTCGTCCTGGGGCAGAGAACGCATGGAAACGCCATTCTCGTCGCCCGGCAGCCGCGGCCCGACGCGCGTGAACTCGACGGAGACGCCCAGCGAGCGAGCCAGCCGAGCGGCCACCGCTTCAAGCTGCTCGACTTCGTCAGCGTATTCGGCCAGACGCACGCCGTCGTTGGAGGCGGTCAGGATTACGGAGTCGTTGACGATAAGGCGCGTCTCCTCGCGACCTTCGGCGGTGCGCGCGGTGCGGACGAGCTTGACGCTTGCGCCGGACGCTTCGCGGTCCGGCTTGCCGAACGAGCGCACGAGCAACCAGCCGAGCAGCATACCGATGATGAGGAAGACAAGTGAATCGAGAACGAAGGGCATTTCGGGCCTCCAGACGCCGCGGTTACAAGAGGAGTATACACCAAAGCGCCGAAGATCAGGAGCGGCCTTACTTGACAGGAGCGGGCCGGCGCGTTATGATGGGGGCGTGAAAAATGAAAATGTTTTTCAGTTTACAGATGCGGTGACGTCGAGCGAACTGGTTGACCAGCTAACCGCCGCGGGATACTCCAACACGCGCGCGCGGCGCGCGCTGCTGGATGCGCTGGTTGCGTCAGCCGGCCCGGCAAGCCCGGCGGACTTGCTCGAAGCGGGCCGCGCGCGGCATCCGGCGCTCGGACTGGTCACGGTGTACCGGACGCTCGAGATCCTGGAGCAACTCGGCCTTGTCCGCAAGCTGCACCTGGAAGAGGGGTGCCACAGCTATGCGTTGAGCACGACCGCGCTGCGCGCGGAAGGCGATGACCACGGGCATGGCGGGGATGCTCACGGGCACCACGTCATCTGCCAGCAATGCCACCGCGCGGTTGAGTTTGCGGGCTGCGATATCGATGCCGTGATTGCCTCTGTTCAGCAGCAAACCGGCTTTGCGGTCCGCAGCCATTGGCTGGAAATGTTCGGGCTTTGCCCCACGTGTCAGGAGAAACAGTCGTGAAGTTCTCAGTACGAATTGCCGCTATTTTCTTTGTTGTGGCGCTGGTGGCGGGGTGCGCCGCGCCCGCGGCCCAGCCGGCCGCGGAGCGCCCTGCGGCGCTCGCAGCCGAAACCTTCCTGGCCGACATCGTGAGGAATGTGGCGGGCGACCGGATGACGGTCGACGCGCTGATTCCGCTGGGGGTGGACCCGCACAGCTTTGAGCCGACGCCGCAGGACGTGCGCCGGGTGGCGGACAGCAAGCTCCTGATTGTGAGCGGCGCGGGCTTCGAGGCTTTCCTCGAAGCGCTGCTGCAAAACGCGGGCGGCACACGGACGGTCATCGAGGCGTCGAAGGGCCTGGCGATCCGCGAACCTCAGCCGGGAGAGCATCCGGAAGGCGAGGAAGAGGAAGCGGAGGATGAACACGCGGAAGGCGATCCGCACTTCTGGCTCGATCCGAACCATGTGGTGAAGTACGCCGAGAACATCCGCGACGGGCTGACCGCGGTTGATCCGGCGGGCAAGGAGGCGTATGCGGCCAACGCAACGGCGTACATTGCCAAGCTGAACGAGCTCGACGCGTGGATCAAGGAGCAGGTTTCGCAGATCCCGCCAGAGCGCCGGCTGCTCGTCACCAATCACGAGAGTTTCGGGTACTTCGCTGACCGCTACGGCTTCCGCGTTGTGGGCGCGGTCGTGCCGTCGGTTAGTTCGGCGGCCTCCCCCTCCGCGCAGCAACTTGCGGCGCTGGCCGACCAGATCAAGGAGACGGGCGCGCCGGCCATCTTCCTGGAGACGGGCGCAAGCGCGCAGTTGGCGGAGCAGCTTGCGGCGGAGACCGGCGCGAAAGTCGTGACCGGGTTGCTCACGCACTCCGTGACCGCGGCAGATGGCGAGGGGCCGGACTACTTGAGCATGATGCGCTATAATGTCAACGCCATTGTGGGCGCATTGAAGTAGGAAGGGACAGACATGGCACTGGGCGCGCTGTTGAGAAAGCCGCACGCGCATCGGAACGACGCGGCTGTCGTTTCCTTTGAGCGTGTCACCGTGCGCTATAATGGCGCGCCCCCGGCGCTGGACGAAGTGACGTTTGATCTCCAGCCGGGCGAGCGGGTGGCGATTGTCGGGCCGAACGGCGCGGGCAAGAGCACGCTGCTCAAGGTTGTCGCGGGCATCCTGCCGCCGACGAGCGGCCGCGCGGACATTTACGGCTATGGTCCCAACGGGCACATCTGCATCGGGTATGTGCCCCAGCGGTCCAACGTCGACTGGAGCTTCCCGGTAAGCGTGGCGGACGTGGTGATGATGGGCCGGGTGGCGCGGATCGGGCTGCTCCGGCAGGCGGGCCGCGCGGACTGGCAGCGCGTGAACGCGAGCCTCGCGCAGGTCGGGATGAGCGGTTTTGCCAGCCGGCAGATCGGGGAGCTCTCCGGCGGACAGCAGCAGCGCGTCTTCATCGCCCGGGCGCTGGCGCAGGAGGCGGAGCTGCTGCTGATGGATGAGCCGCTCACCGGCCTGGACATCCCCGC
>JALOOB010000116.1 GCA_025454635.1 Anaerolineae bacterium | reverse complement strand
GAGTGGGAGCAGCTAGACGCGGACACGTATTTGCTCAGCGAGCACAACTGCGCGGTGCACGACGTGGCGCACGAGTTCCGCGCGGCGTGCGGCTCGGAGATGACGTTCCTGCAGGCCATCCTGCCCGATGCGGAAGTGACGCGCGAGCACCACATGATGGGCGGCGACCTGATGTGCGCGTACCGCATCCGGCGCAAACCAAACCAGGTTTCTGCGGAGAAACCCGGTTTGGTTGCGTAGGCGCTGAGGATGTTCGTCGCCGCGCTCGCCGCCGACCTGATCTTTGCCACGCGAATCGCGTCCGCAATTGAGGCGGCGGGCGCGCAGCCAAGGATTGTAGAGGACGGCGCCGCGCTCTGGGATGCCATTGAGCGCTGGCCCGAACTGGTCCTGATCGACCTCGCCACCCCCGGCTGGGAAGACCCCGTCCGCCGGGCGAAGACCCTCCCCCATACTCGTTCGATTCCCATCGTCGCCTTCGGCTCGCACGTCGACACCGGCACACTTAAGCTCGCGCGCCAGGCCGGGTGCGATCACGCGTGGGCGCGCTCGCGCTTCGTCGAGGAGCTGCCCCGCCTGCTCAAGGACACCCTCCATCCCCCGACGCGTTTCGTTCCCGGCTGGGACGAGGCGCCGCCGCCCGCGTTGCTCCACGGCATCGAGCAGTTCAACGCGGGCGAGTACTGGGAGTGCCACGAGACGCTTGAAGGGCTGTGGGTGGCGGAGAAGCGCGAGGTTCGAGACCTCTATCAGGGCATCCTGCAGGTCGGGGTGGCGTTTCATCACCTGCAGGGCAACAACTTTGCCGGCGCGATCAAGATGTTTCGCCGGGGCTTGCCCCGCCTGCGCGGGCTGCCGGAAGTATGTCAGGGCGTGCGCGTCGCGGAACTGGCCGCGGCTGCGCGGCAGGTTCACGACGCCGCGCTCGATCTAGGCCCGACTCGCCTTGCAGAGTTGCCTCGGCCCTTCCCGACGATCCGCCTCGCGTAACGGGGTCAGAGCCGCGATCTCTGGCAACGATGGAAAGGATTCTCGCCCGATGTGCCGGAACATCAAGCCGCTTTACAACTTCGAGCCGCCCGCGACGGAAGACGAGATTCGCGCGGCAGCTTTGCAGTATGCGCGCAAGGTCAGCGGTTTCAACAAGCCGTCGCGCGCGAACGAGGCGGTTTTCAACGCGGGCGTGGACGAGATCGCGGCCGCAACGGCCCGGCTCCTTGCGTCGCTGCAGGGGGGCGGCGCGCCGAAAGACCGCGCGGCGGAAGCCGCAGCGGCTAAAGCCCGGTCGGCAAAACGGTTCGGGACCGGGACACAGGTACAGGGAGGATAGCGTGAAGATCGGATTGACAAGCGTGTTGGTGGATGATCAGGAGAAGGCACTGCGCTTTTACACGGAGAAGCTCGGCTTTGTTCTCAATACCGACGTTCCTATGGGCGAGCACCGGTGGCTGACCGTGACTTCGCCGGACGGGATCGAAGGCATGGAGTTGCTGCTGGAGCCGATGGGCTTCGAGCCCGCGAGGGCGTACCAGAAGGCGCTGCGCGACGCTGGGATGCCGCTGACCATGTTCTTTACCAATGACCTCGACGACGAGGTCGCGCGTCTGAAGGCGCGGGGCGTCGTGTTCACCGTTGAGCCGTCCAGAGAGTCGTGGGGCGCGTACGCCGTCTTTGACGACACGGTCGGCAACCTCATCAATCTGTCCGAAGTGGCTTAGCGCACAAAGCCGCGGGGGTCGTCTGGATGCGAATGCCAGGCAGCCCCCGCGGCGAGAGGAATCGGCATGAAGTTCCGAACAACGCTGCGGCTGGAAGGCAAGACGGCCACCGGCATCGAGGCGCCTGCGGACGTGGTCGCGGCGCTGGGCAAGGGCAAGCGTCCGCCGGTGTATGTCACGATCAACGGTTACACCTATCGCAGCACGGTAGCCGCGTATGGCGACCTGTTCATGCTGCCTGTTAGCGCGGAGGTGCGCGAGCGCGCAGGTGTGGCCGCGGGCGACGAGGTGGAGGTCGAGCTTACGCTGGACGAGGACCGCCGCGCCGTCGCGGTCCCCGACGACCTGGCGCAGGCGCTCGCCGCGGCACCAGAGGCGAAACGTTTCTTCGACGGCCTGTCTTACAGCCACCAGCGCCGGTACGTCTTGAGCGTCGAGGATGCGAAGACACCCGAGACCCGCGCGCGCCGGGTCGAAAAGACCGTTTCAGCGTTGCTGGAGGGCCGCAAGACCGGCTAGGCGGGCCGCGGCGAACTGCCTGCCGCCACCTTAAGCACCCGCAGCGCGCGTATCGTCACCCACGGATTAGGTTGCTTCTTCCGGCCGTAGTAGCCCCAAACTTTGCTGGTGTAGTCGTAGTCGAGCGCCCAGCGGCCCTCTGCATCCTGCTTTTCCCGAATGATGCGCAGCGCTGGCGCCAAACGCGGATCGCTTGCCGCACCGAGCGCGACCAGCGCCTCGACGTTTTGCAGCAGGTCGGTCACGTAGAATACGGGGAAGCCGAACGCCCACCAGGCGCGGTTTGGCCTGGCCGCATTGCCGTTCGGGTATCCGGCCGCAGCCGGATCGCCGGCGAGAAGGAACTCGGCGCCCTGTTCGATGGCGCGCTCCATGAGCGGCGTCCGCTGTCCCGCCGGCCACTTGCCCAGCGCCAACATCACTTTCACCGCGCCCCACGCGCACGGCTGCCCCGCGTTTGCGCCGCACCTGAACCCGGGTCCGCATTTGTACGCGTAGTAGCGCAATGGCGCGTTGCGCTCACTGGCCGGCGCGATGCCCTCTCCCGTGACCGAGCGCGCCAGCCAGTCATAGGCCGCCGCGATCCGCTCGTCCTTGTAGCCCAGGTCCAGCAGCGTCGCGCACAGGTTGCCGTGCAGACAATCGATCGTGCCGGATGGCGCCGCGGTCGCGGTGAACTGCCCGTTGCGCGTCAACGCATGGTCCAGCAGGTAGCCGCACGCGCGGCCAACCCGTTCGTCCTCTTCGACTGACGCGCCCAGTTGCGCCAACAGGGTCAGCGACCACACCGTCGAATGGTACTTCGGACCGTAGCCGTGCCCCGGCTTGACCCAGTAGCCCTCATCGGCCATGTGCGCCAGAATGGTCGCAATCGGCCCGTCTCGGTGCGCTTCGTGACGCGCGGCCGCGAGCTCGGGATCGTCGGCTGGCAGCCCAAGAATATCCTTCAGCGCGAGATAGCGGACGCCGGGACCGGAGTCAAGCAACCAGGGGAGTGGATCGGCGCGGAGTTGGGATTGCCAGGACATGGGGACCTCCTGTCTGCCTTTATGCGTCCCCGGACAGAAGCAACCGACGCCGGGACGTGCGCATCCGCAGGCTGGTCTTGATTGTAGCGCAATCTGTCGTGGCGCCACAGTTCCCGCCACGCGCTCTGCCAGGGCTGCACTCCCGGAACAAAGTGTAACCTATGCTCGTTTGGCGCATCAGATATACGGTGATATAGTTCGCACTGGTTGGGGAGTAGCCTACCCGAATGGGCTGGACAGTCGTCAATACGGCAGGTTTCGAATCAAAAACGAACCTCCCGGCTGTCTGATCGCTCGGCTTGCGGAGCCGATCGCGAGGGGCGAGACCACCACGACGCATCTGATGCCGTGGGGGTCTGGCCTTTTTTATTTGTCCGACCCCCGCAACCAATGGGTTGATGGAGGGTCCGTATGGAAGTGTCCCCATTTATCTGGGCCGGTTTCATCGTCTTCGTGCTGGCGATGTTGGCCCTCGACCTCGGCGTGTTTAACCGCAAGGCGCACGCCATCACCATGAAGGAGGCGGGCATCTGGACCGCGGTCTGGATCAGCCTCGCGCTCGTCTTCAACGTCGTGATCTATTTCTGGCGCGGGCAAACTGCCGCGCTCGAATTCCTTACCGGGTATCTGATCGAAAAGGCGCTCAGCGTCGACAACCTGTTTGTCTTCGCGCTCATTTTCGGGATGTTTGCGGTTCCGGCGCGTTTTCAGCATCGCGTCTTGTTCTGGGGCGTGCTCGGCGCGCTGATCATGCGCGCGATCTTCATCGGCGCGGGCGCGGCGCTGCTCGATCGCTTCCACTGGATGATCTACGTGATGGGCGCGTTCCTGATTTTTACGGGGATCAAGCTGGCGGTGCAGAAGGAAACCGAGGTGCATCCTGACCGGAACCCGCTCGTCAGGCTGTTCTCGAAGTTCTTCCCGGTCACGCCCAACTATCACGGCGAGTCGTTCTTTGTCCGGCTCAATGGAGCCCTCGTCGCGACGCCGCTGTTCATTGTTCTGCTCGTCGTGGAGAGTACGGACGTCGTATTTGCCGTGGACTCCATCCCCGCGATCTTCGCCGTGACCACCGACCCGTTCCTGGTCTACACGTCTAACGTGTTTGCGATTCTGGGCCTGCGGTCGCTTTACTTCCTGCTGGCGGGCGCGCTCGACAAGTTCTACTACCTTAAACCTGCGCTGGCGATCATCCTGAGTTTTGTCGGCGTCAAGATGCTGGTGAGCAGCCTCTACAAGATTCCGGTGGGCGTGTCGCTCGGCGTGATTGCCGGTGTGCTGACGGTCGCAATTGTGGGCTCGCTTGTGCGGGCAAAGCGGCTGGGAGACGGTGGCGAGTCTTCGGAGAACGTGCCGGAAGGCGCCGAGGCGTAGGCCAAACGCAAACCGGGTTTCAGCGCGACTTCCGATTCGGCTGAAACCCGGTTTATTTATCGCTTACATTCCGCCATCCCAGTAAGGCGGCACGCTCAACTGGCCGCGCACCGCGCCGGGCCGGTAGTCAGTTGTGTGGACATTGACGTAGAACGCTGACGGGTTGGCGAGGATTTCGCTCATCAGCGCGTGATCGACTGCCACGCACCCCGATGATGCGCCGCTCGCATCGGGTGGGGTGAGTGGGACGACGATGGGGCCGGGCGAACCGGCCGCGCCACGGTGAATGTGCGCGCCGACTGCGGGCAAGGTGATGTTCTGCACCGCAATCACGTAGCAGACCTCTCCGGCGCTGTGGCGAAAGAGGAATCGCGAGTAGCCCGCGCCGTCCGGATCACCGGGGCCGGGCGCTTCGTTTGCCCCGCTCATCGGCGCATGCAGCGCCGTCGCAAGGAAACCGGGTCGGTCAACCCCCGCGCCCGCTGGCAACGCAAGCGCCGCCAGAATCAGCAGCGCAACCAAAACGACCAGCGACCTTCGCGCTGTTCTCCGCGTCATGATCCACCTCCCACATCACAGTGTGCTGGCTCTTCGGACCTATCAGAGCATACGCTGTGATGCGGGCGAATGGATCACGCATTCTTGCTAAGGATCAACTCCGAACCACTTGTCGTAGATGCGCTCGTACTCGCCGCTCTGCTCGATACGAAGCAGCGCATTGTTGATCTGCTCGCGCAGCGGGCTGTCCGTCGGCAGAGCGATGCCGTACTGCTCCTTGCGGAAGATGCTGCCTGTTAGCCGCACCTTGCCTTTGCCCTCGGTGGCCACATAGTAGCGCAGCACGGGTGCGTCGTAGACCACAGCTTCCACAGCGCCCGCTTCGAGTAGCTCATACCCCTCCTCGATGCTTGCCACGCCGCGGTGGCGAATGCTCTCCGACTCCAGGTACCTTGCCCCCGTGCTGCCCGTCACGGTGGCGATCGTCTTTCCGGGCAGGTCAGAGGGCCCGCGAATGGCCCCTTCGAGTTGCTGCACGGTGAGAGACGCCGTGATTGCCGCGGTGAATTGCGCGATGAGCACGATGCCAAGCACCGTCAGCGCCATGGCAAAGACCCGCTTCGCGGGGTCGCGTGGCTTCTCGCCATCCCCGTAATTGAACGTGGCAACCGCCATCAGCGCCCACCAGATGCCCTCCCACACGCCGGGAAGGTAAGCGCGCGGCATCTGCGGGTTGTTCTTCCGCTCGATCAGCCAGATGAGGTGCGCAATCACCAGCAACGTTAGGACCCCCGCGCCGAGCACGCGCGCCAGTCCGGGCGTCAAGATGGTGCGGAACAGGTCGGTGGCGCGGAAGGACGGCTGCGCGGACGTGATAATCTGGAGGCCCGCGTCGAAGTAGGGGTGCGAAAAGTCGATGACGGCCTCGCGCTCTGGCGTGAGACTGATGCCCGCAATAGCGACGTCCGCCCGCTCGCTCTGCGCCGCGTCCAGTATCTCCTGGACCGTCTCCATGCGCACCCAGTCGTATTGCAGGTTTAGTTCCTGCGCGATCGCGTCCCAGAGATCAACACTGAAACCGCTGACGCTACCGTCCGGCCGGTAGATAATGAACGGTTCCAGCGGTTTCGTTGCCACCCGCAATGGTTCCGCAGATTGGCGCGCCGGCGCCCCGGCGAAGGACGTCAGCGCGAGCGTCAACAGGCCGACAATGCCGAGCAGTGTAGCGATAGCGGCGGTGCGATGGACTGGCTGCACGCGCAACACCTCAATTCTCAACTCGCGCTGAGCGCCTGTTCGGCTATCGCGAACGGAGCAGGGCCAGCAGGCGCAGGATTGACACGTACATCCAGATAATCGACAACATCAGCCCAAATGCGCCATACCACTCCATGTACTTGGGCGCTCCGGCCCGGGATGCTTGTTTGATGAACTCGAAGTCGATGGGGAGATTCAGCGCAGCGAGGATCACGACGAGGAGCGCGAACGCGATCCCCAGCGGCGTCGGCGCGAATAGGAAGTTGAACCGGACGCCGAACAGGGACAGCAGCCATGCCGTCAGATAGAGCAGCATCAGTCCGCCCATCCCAATCATTACGGCCATGACGAACTTGGACGTAACCTTGATGAAGCCGAGCGTGTATATCAGCCACGTCGCCGCAAAGACGGCCAGCGTCGCGACAATCGCCTGCCCGACAATCCCGTCCCACTCCATGTTGAAATAACGCGCGGAGATTCCCAGCAGCGCGCCTTGCGCAAGCGCGTAGCCGATCGCCACGAGTGACATGAACCTGCCCGCAAAGATGCCGGCGATCGCGAAGATAAACGTGAACAAGAACGCGAGCCAGGTCCACGCCGGTTGAATCGCCACCTCCACGCCACTGATGGTGACGATCCGAACCTGTGACCAGCCCCAGGCTCCGGCCGCAATCAGAAGCAGCAGCAAGAAACCGGTCTTAACGTAAGTGCCGACCGCGCTCATGCCGGCGCGGCCCTTGAGACCAGCGCGCTCGACGGTGCGGGCGAACGCTTGTTGATTCAGCGCGGGATTGTTGGATGTCTCCTGCTTGATCGGAGTCGAGCCGAATGTCGGGCTAGATGTCGTCATGGAGGCCTCTCTGATGCCGGGATACTGCGCGGCGCGCAGCCAACGGGAGTTTAGCATCATGACATGAGGGGACGCATCAGCCGATCGTACAGAACGTCCGGCGAGATCAGCCGCGCGGAGGCAACAAAAAAGGGGACGCGCTCGCGTCCCCTTCGATCTGTGCCGCCGGTCCGTCAGGGCAGCGGATTGCCGCCCGGAAGGTTGATGCCCAGCAGGCCGAGCAGCCAGCTCAGCAGCCAGGCGACCACGCCGATGGCGATGGCCGCGATGATCGCGCCGACGAAGCCGCTCACGCGCATCCCGCTTACGAAGCGGTCAGCGATCATTAGCACGATCGCGGCGACGATGATGTTGATAATCGCGCCGAGCAAACCCGGTCCGCCCAGGTTGATGCCGAGCAAGTTGAGCAGCCATGTGAGAACCGCTGTGATGATTGCGATGACGAGAGCGGTGATGAACGCTGCGCCGAACCCGCTAACGGTCATGCCCAGGTTCAGCTTGCCGACGATCCAGATGACGACCGCGGACACGATCAGGGAAACAAGAAACCAGATCAACCATTCCATACTTCATCTCCTTTGTGAGTTGCCAACATACGACGCCGCCAGTATACACGGCGGTCTTTCGCTCGTTAACGTCCTTTTGTCCTACATTCATGCAAGTGTCGCGCAAGTTATAGCAAAAGCGCGGAACCTCGCCGCGCATTACTCCGTCTGAAGCCCATCGTCCATGTGATTACAGGAGGGGTGGTATGAGATCACGAAGTTTTGCGGGTGCTGTTGGTCTACCTGTTGTCTTGCTTATCTTCCTGATAGCGGTGACGGCGTGCGCGCCGATCCCTTCGCTGCCTGCGCCCACGGCAGCCGCGCCAACCACTGCGCCGCCCACGGCGCCGGTCACATCCAGCTCGGCGCCCCCGGTCACGTCGCCGCTGACGCCCACGGTGGGCCTTCCGGTCGCGACACTGACCAATCCGGTTACCGCCACAATCCCAGCGGCCACGACCGAACCGATCACGCCCACCGTTCCGGCTCCCATGACGCCGACCCCGACAATCGAAGCGACGTCGCCCACGACCGAAACCGTCGCGACGCCCGCATGGCCTTCGGCCACCTACCGGGACGAGGTTGGCGGCTGGGAAATTGACTATCCCGAGACGTGGTCGCTGATCGACGTCGAGCCGCAGATCAGGCAGGAGTCGCTCGGTTACAGCATCACGCTCACCTCGTGGCAGCCCCAGGAGCCCGGCGCCCAGGGCATCCCTGAAGGCGGCAGCAAGGTCGACATCAGCGTGACGAAGGGCGGCGCGGAGACGGTTGAGGCGGCCATCGAAGCGCGCCGCGCGGAGATTCTTGCGGCCGACGCGGGCAGCCAGATCGTGTTCGAGGAGCCGTGGGATCTGGCGAGCGGGCTGAGCGGCGTCCACTGGATCATTCAGCCCGCGAATGGGGAGGCCGTCCACGAATTCGTAACCGCCATCGACGGCAATCGCGTGATGGTCAGCGGTTACGGCGACGAGGCTCTCTTCGAGCAGATTGTCTCGGCGCTCCGGCCGCTCGGCGCGGAGAAGGAAGTCCTCGTCCCGATGGTTGGGGCGGGCGGCGCGAACGATGCGGCCGTGGCTGCGCCACAGGCGGCGTCGCTGGCGGCGACCGTCTACACCGTGCGCGCGGGCGACACGCTGGCGAAGATCGCCGCGCGCTTCGGGGTCAGCGTCAGCGGGATTCTGGCCGCGAACCCGCAGATTACCAACCCCGACCGCATCTACATCGGCCAGCGCATCACCATCCCTGGCCCGGGCGGCAATCCACCGCCCACCCCCGCGCCGGGCACAACCCGCGTCAACATCTATATGATCGGCATCGGCGGAGGCAATGTGGGCTGCGGGGACCAGGTCGTGCCGGTTCGCCGGGACGTGCCGCGCACGAACGCGCCGCTCACCGCCGCGCTC
>JALOOB010000430.1 GCA_025454635.1 Anaerolineae bacterium | reverse complement strand
GCGCGATCGATCATCTCCAGCGGCGTGACGCAGACAGGGCACCCCGGACCGTGCACCAGGGTGATCTCCTCCGGCAGCATCTGGTCGATCCCCGAGCGGATGAGCGTGTGCGTCTGCCCGCCGCAGATCTCCATGATGGTCCACGGCCGCGTGACCTTGCGCCGGATCGCGGCGAGCAGGACTTGCGCGTCCTCTTCACGGCGGTACTCGTCGACGAATTTCATTGCGGCGTTGGCTCCGCGCCGGACCCGTCGCCACTGGCCAGTTCGGCGCTCAGCTCTGCTGCCTGCATCTCCGCGAGGAGCGCGAAGACTTCCTGCGCCTCCTGCTCGTCCAGCGTGTTGAGCGCAAAGCCGGCATGCGCAATCACGTAGTCGCCCACCCTTGCTTCGGGGGTGTAGGCCAGGCACACTTCCTTCGCAACCCCCCCAAAGCTCACCTTGCCCATGATCATCCCCAACGGGTTTGGTTCGATCGAGAGTATCTTACCGGGCACACCGAGACACATAGTTGCTCCTGTCAGCGCGCGAGTTCGGCGGCTGCCACCGCCACCTGCCCCAGGCTCACGCATCCGTCGTTGGGCGGCGTCTGCTTATGCAGCAGCACGTCGAAGCCGGCCGCGCGCAGCGCGTCTGCCGCACGCTCGGTCAGCCGGCGGTTCTGGAAGCAGCCCCCGCTAAGCGCCACGCGCGGCTGGCCGCACTGGCGCGCGATCTCGACAATGGCCGCGACGAGACCGTTGTGGAAGCGGGCGGAGATCGTCGAAGCCGCGGCCCCGCGCGCATAGTCCGCCAGCGCGGCCACGGCCGCTTCGCCCCAATCCAGGACGTCGCCCTCGAGGTTCAGCCGGTATGCGCTGCGCTCGGTTTCATCTGCCGCGAATTCGAGCCGCATCGCCGCTTGCCCTTCAAACGACACCGTCTGGTTCAGCCCGATGAGGGCGGCAAGCCCGTCGAAGAGGCGGCCCATGCTGGTCGTAAGCGGCGCGTTAAGCCCGCGCGCAAGCATCTGCGCGAGGATCGGCCGGTCCGCGGGCCGCATCGTTCGTACCGGGGGCAGGTCCATCTCAAAAGCCCGTTCGCCGTAGAGCTCATAGAGCAGCGCGAGCGCAACGCGGCGCGGTTCATGCACGGCCGCATCCGCGCCCGGCAGCCGAAACGGCCGGAGGTGGGCGATGCGCCGGTAACCGCTCGCATCGCCGAGCAGAAACTCCCCGCCCCACACGGTGCCGTCGGTCCCGTAGCCGGCGCCATCCCAGATAACGCCGAGCGCCGGCCCTTCGACCTGGTTCTCCGCCAGGCACGCGGCGAGGTGCGCATGGTGATGTTGGACGGCGATTAACTTCTCGCTGCGCTCCTGCGTGGGCAGGGTCTGCGCCCACAGGGTCGATGCGTAGTTCGGATGCAGGTCATGGGCGATGGCCGCGGGCGTCACCTCGTACAGCCGGAGGAAGTCCGCGATCACGCGCTCGAACGCAGCGAGCGCTTCAGGCGTCTCGAGGTCGCCGATGTGCTGGCTGATGAACACCTGCCGCCCGACGCTGAGGCTGACCGTGTTCTTGAGATGCGGCCCGACGGCCAGAATGGGTGGAATTTCCCCTTTGAGCAGGACTGGCAGCGGCGCATACCCGCGTGCCCGGCGCAGCAAGCGCGGCGCGCCTGCGACGATCCACGCGATGCTGTCGTCGGCGTGGCGTTGGATCGGCCGGTTGTGGACGAGGAACCCATCCGCAATGTGGCCCAGCCGCGCAGCCGCTTCCTCCTCATCGATGCATATGGGCTCGTCGCTCAGGTTGCCGCTTGTCGCCACGACCGGGAAACCAAGCTCGCGCATCAGCAGGTGGTGGAGCGGCGTGTAGGGCAGCATCACGCCGAGGCTGGGATTGTCCGGCGCGATGCAGGGGCATACCGCGCCCAACCGAACCTCCGCCTTCCTCCGCAGCAGCACGATCGGCGCTTCCGCGGACGCGAGCAACTTCTCCGCGTCGGGCGGGACTTCGCAGTGAGTCTTCACCCAGTCGAGATCAGGCGCCATCAGCGCGAACGGCCGCTCCCGCCGCGGTTTGCGCTCGCGCAATCGTCCGACGGCCACATCGCTGCGCGCATCGCACATGAGGTGAAATCCGCCAAGGCCCTTGACTGCGACGATCTTACCCTCGCGTATCGCTGCTGCCGCCAGTTTGAGCGCTTCATCCGTTGCGTTTACACCCTCGCGGTTCACATACCGCAGCTGCGGCCCGCAGACCGCGCACGCGTTCGGCTGCGCGTGGAAGCGGCGGTCCCGCGGCTCTTCGTATTCCCGCCGGCACTCCGGGCACATCGTGAACCCGCGCATCGTCGTGTTCGGGCGGTCGTAGGGGAGCGCCTGGATGATGGTGAAGCGCGGGCCGCAGTTGGTGCAATTGGTGAACGGGTAGCCGTGCCGGTGATCCGCGGGATCGAGCACCTCGCAGAGGCAATCGTCGCACGTCGCAATGTCGGGGAGGATCAGCGCGGTTTTGGCGCCGCCATCCGCGCTGTGGCGGATCTCAAAACCCTGATACCCGATGGGACACAGCCATGCGGTCTCGATGGATTGCAGCAGCGCGCGCGGCGGGACCTCGCGCGGCAGCCGTTCCAGGAACCCCTCGACGCGCTCGCGCGGGCCCTCCACCTCGATAAAGACGCCGCGCGCATCGTTGATGACCCAGCCCCGCAACTCGAAGTCGTTGGCCAGTCGGTACACGTACGGGCGAAATCCTACCCCTTGCACCGCGCCGTGTATCTCGATGCTGAGCCTGCTCTGGAGGGTGTCCGAGGGAGCGGGGGACGAACCATGTGACATAAGCTGATTATAGCCCAGTCAGGCCGTTCTCGCAAAGACCTGACTTGAAACGCGTGGTGGACGGCTGACGCGCTAACCCCGCGCGGCAAGCAACCACGCCAGCCAGTCTTCCAGCCCCTCTCCGGTGCGGCAGGAAAGGACGAAGACAGGCGCATCGGGATTGACCATAGCCACGCCACGGCGGAAGTAGTCCA
>JALOOB010000429.1 GCA_025454635.1 Anaerolineae bacterium | reverse complement strand
TCTCGTGGTCCGGCGTCGACATCGAGCTGGCTGCCCCCTCCGACATCTACCGCTACCGTGTCACTGTGGAAAGGTTGCCGTGAAGCGCTCCCTGCCCCTCCCGACCGTCTCGCTCGCCGTCCTGCTCGCGCTGACGATCGTCGCGGCCGTCCTGCGTTTCTGGCAGCTCGGCGCGATGCCGCTCTTCGGCGACGAGGCGTACTACCTGCTCTGGGCGGACCGGCTCGCGCTGGCGTATCACGATCACCCAGCGGGGATCGCGCTGTTGCTTGAGGCGAGCACACTGCTCGGCGGGCGCGAGGAGTTCGGCGTGCGCTGGCTGAACGCGCTGCTCAGCGTCCTGTGCGTGCCGTTGATCTACGCGGTCGGGCGGCGCTATGTGTCGGAGGCGGGCGGGCTCATCGCCGCGGCCATCGTCGCGGTCGCGCCCATCTACGTCATCACGGGGCGCGTCGCGTACCCCGATTCGCTCCAGTACTTCCTGCTGCTGGTCAACCTGCTCATTGCCGGGCGGATTCTCGCCGCGGACAAGCCCGACCGGTCTGCCGTTTGGCTCGCGTTCGGGCTGACGCTGGCGCTGCTCCTGAACGTCAAGCTCAGCAGCGCGTTTTATGTCATCTCGCTTGCGCTGTACGCCCTGCTCTTCCGCCGCGGCCTGCTGCGCGAGCGCGGGCTGTGGCTGGCGCTGGGCATCGCCGCGCTCGGCTTGCTGCCGGTGCTCGGCTGGAACGCGGCGAACGACTGGGCCATGATCCGGTGGGCGATCTTCCACGGCCAAGGGTACGGCTTCGTGCAGGTCGGGCTGCGCTCAACCCTGCCCCATGCGCGAGACTACCATTCGCCGCCGGCCGCGCTGCTGGCGGGGCTGGCAGTAATCGCGGCTGCGCTGGCTCCCGCGTGGGGACCAAGGGGGTCTTCGACGCGGGCCGCGCCGGCGCGCGCGGACTGGCGCCTGCTCGCCGTGGCATCCGCCGGCCTCATCCTGCCGGTGCTGCTCAGCCGGGCGGACAGCCCGCGCAACCTCGGAATGGGCCTGCTCACCCTATGGCCGCTGCTCGGGCTGCTCCTGCCTGACTCCGCGCCCGGCGAAGCCCGCGGCCCCGTGGCGAAAGTCCGGCCGGCGTTGTTTGCGGTGGCCGCGCTGCTTGTCTTGCCGCTCGCCCTGTACGGCGCGGGCACCACGCTCCGGCTGGCGACGCCCGTGAAGCTGCCGCGCAGCTCGGTGACTGAGTCGATCCGGCGGGACGCGGCGGGATGGCCCCAGTTCGCGCGGGAAGTTGCCTTGCCGGATGGGGCGCTGCGCTTCGCGGTGGATTACAGCATCGCGGCGCAGATCGCCTATTACGCCGGGACGCCGGTCTACACCGCCGCGCCGCAGTACCGGCGGTGGGGCGTGCCGGAGGCGGAGGATCTGGTCGTGTTCGGCACCGGCTACCTCGACCCGGCACCCGTGACCGCCGCGCTGGAGAGCGACTTCGAGCGCGTGACCGGGCCGGAGACGTGGCGGAGCGAAGAGGACGGCGTGGAGAAGACCGTGTACACCTGGCGCGCGGAGGGGCGGCGCGCGGCGATGGAGCGGGTGCTCGATAACCTGGACTACCTGACGCTGGTCGGGCGCTAAGGTCCCTGCGCGGCCTCCGGCCCTTGTGCTATACTCCGGTCGCATCACACCAACGTTAACGGGGAGACCCTGCCATGTCGTCCACTTACCGCACCATCTACGCTTTGCTCGAAACCCTACCGGTCGTCTCGTCGCACGAGCATCACTGGCCGGACGAGCTGCAGGTCGGGCTCACGCTGGAACGCATCTTCGAGAAGTCCTACGTCGGCTGGCGGGGCGCGCGGGTCGTGGGCTCGACGCCCGAAGCCCGCGGCGCCTTCCTCGCGCGACACCGCGGAGGCAGCTACTTCACCTGGATCGAAAAGGGCATTCAGCGCGTCCACGACTTCGATCAGAAGATCACGCCGGAGAACTGGGACGAGGTGTCGGGGAGGATCGAGCGGCGCCACTCGACGCCGGGCGAGCACATAAGCATCCTGCGCGAGGTGGGCCGTTACCGGCGGGCGGTGCAGGACACCTACTGGCAGTACGGCAGCGACATAGGGCATCCCGAAATGTTCAGCCCGACCATGCGCACCGACATGTTCGTCCGCTGCTTCCATCCCGCGGTCCGCGACCATGACGACAACAACCCGTTTGCCTGCTACCCCGACGCGCCGCGCGGGGACTTCGCCGCGTATCTCGCGTGGCTGGAAGCGCTCTTCACGCGCTGGCGCGGCGCGGGCGCGGTGGCGATGAAGTCGGCGTCGGCGTACGAGCGGTCGCTGGGCTACGGGCCGGGCGACCTGCGCGCCGCGGCCGCCGTGTTCGGCCGAGCGCCGGAGACGGTGGACGGCGAGGCGCGCGCCGCCTATGAAGAAACCATGTTCAACTGGTTCTGCGCGCTCGCGGCAAAGCTCGACGCGCCGTTCCAGGTCCACATGGGGCTGGGCCAACTGACCGGCTCGCGCCCCATGCTCTTCGCGCCGACGCTCGACCGCCACCCGCGCACGCGGTTCGTCCTGTTCCACATGGGCTACCCGTGGTATCCAGAAGTCGGGGCGCTCGCGCACAACTACCGGAACGTGTGCGTCGACATGGTGTGGGCGCCGATCATTAGCCCGACCGCGGCCATCTCCGCGCTGCACCAGTACATCGAGGTGACGCGGACAAACGACCTGATCGCGTGGGGCAGCGACACGTGGACGTCGGAGGACGCGGTGGGCGCGCTGCTGGCGTGGCAGCATGTGGTTGCGACGGTGCTGGCGGAGAAGGTCGAGAACGGATATATCGACATGGCCGACGCGGAACGGCTCGCGCGCCGGCTGATGTATGAGAACGCCGCGAAGATATATGGGTTTGCCGAGAGACCCTAAGCGCAACCACAATGTAATTGTCGGCTGGAGGCGCTCCTTCGACTGCGCTCGGCCAACACAGTTGGCGCTCGCTCCGCTCAGGATGCGCCTGCGGAAATGCCT
>JALOOB010000428.1 GCA_025454635.1 Anaerolineae bacterium | reverse complement strand
GGGGAAATCCGCTTCGAGGATGCGCACTTCCGCTACGGCGAGGGCGAAGAGGTGCTGAGCGACGTCGAGTTCACCGTGCGGCCGGGCGAGATGGTGGCGCTGGTAGGGCCGAGCGGCGCGGGCAAGACGAGCATCGCCAACCTGGTGTGCCGGTTTTATGATCCGACCGCAGGCCGGGTGTTGGTGGACGGGCGCGACCTGCGCGGGGTGAAGATCGAGTCGCTGCGGCGGCACGTGGCGGTGGTGCTGCAGGATACGTTCCTGTTCAACGCATCGGTGCGGCGCAACCTGCTGTACGGGAAGCCGGACGCGTCGGACGAGGAGCTGTTTGCGGCCGCGCGGGCCGCGTACGCGCACGAGTTCATCGAGGCGCTGCCGAATGGGTACGATACGGAAATCGGGGAACGCGGGGTGAAGCTGAGCGGGGGGCAGCGGCAGCGGCTGGCGCTCGCGCGGGCGATCCTGGCCGACCCGCGCATCCTGATCCTGGACGAGGCGACGTCGAGCGTGGATGCGGAGGCGGAGTACCTGATCCAGCAGGCGCTCGAAGAGGTGCTGAAGGGGCGGACCGCGCTGGTGATCGCGCACCGGCTGAGCACGATCCGGAGCGCGGACAAGATCATCGCGCTGGAGAACGGGCGAATCCGTGAGGTGGGGCGGCACGGCGAGTTACTCGCGAAGAACGGGTTGTACAGCCAGTTGTATCAGCGGCAGGTGGAGCTCGCAGCGAAGGAGTGAGGAATAGGACGCAGACGCCAGACTGCGGCCGGCGCAGATGGGGTGGATCTTCAGGATGATCCTGTCGATCGCTCCCACCCTGCGTCATCTGCGTCTGATTCTAGCTAACTGGCAGCCAGACGAGGGCGACGACGAGCGCTGCGGAGCCGAGCGCGGCGCCGGCGATCGTCTGGGCGAGAGTATGGCGCTTGAGGCGGACGCGCGCCCAGGCCATGAGCGGGATGCCGGCGAGCAGCGGCGCGGCGGGCGCGCCGACCTGCGCGACGAGCAGGGCGACGATGGCCGCGGCCGCAGCGGCGTGCATGGAGATTTTCCACCAGAGCGTGATGGCGAACGCGAGCGCGGTGTAGACGAGCAGTCCGCCGGCGAGCGCGACCATGAGGGGCGGCGCGCCGTAGAGCAGGAAGAGCGCGAGCGCGACGACCATGCCGAACTGCGCGGCAAGCAGCGGCCGCCAGCGCTCGGCGCGGATTTGCACGTCGAGGTCGCTGACCGCGCCCTTGCGGAGCAGCCAGAGCAGGTAGAAGATGGGCGTCGCAATGGCAAGGCCGACATAGAGCGCGGCGAAACGCCATGCCTGCGCGGTCTCAGCCATGGAAGCGCCAATCGCCATCATGGCCGCAGCCAGGACGGGCGGGCAGGCGACGTTTGACAGGGTATTGGCAAGGGCGTCGGCGACCGCGGGTCGCCCCTGCCTTCGGTTGTTGTTGAGGGCGACTGCAGGTCGCCCCTACTTTCTTCGGTTGTTGTTGAGCGTCCGGGCGATTTCGCTGGGCAGGGCGATGCGCCTGCCAAAGACGTCTCGCTGGACGCCGCTCTCGCCGTAGAGCTTTCGCAATTCCTCCAGCAGCGCTTCGGTCGGCGTAGCGCCGGGGAGGCCGTGGTTGTGTTTGCGATTCTTCGCCAAGTATGTCTCCTCGCGGCGGTTTGGCCCTGCCTCTCCGCCGGACTGAGCGTCATCGTAACGCTCAGTTGTCCTTTGCGCATATTGTAACGTCGACAGCTTAACCTTTTGTTTCATTCGTGTATGAGTTGTGTTAACCCGTTGTAATCGTTGCATAACGTCCGCTGGTCGCGCCATGCTCCGCACGGCACGCGACCTAGTGACCGAGAGGACTCTTTCGGATGGATATCGTCTCGACCATCGTTCTGTTCCTGCCGATCCTCTTGATTCTGTGGCTCGCCAACTTGAGCTACCGTCGCCGCATCGAGGGCGATGTTAAAAATGAACGCACCCTCAAGATGCTCGCGTATGGACTTTTGTTCCTGTTTTATGCCGGGCTGATGCTCTTCGGGCTGCTGTTGCTTGGCGTGGGCGTCTTGGGCGCACTGGCGCCGGAGGCGCTCGACGCCGCGCCGGTGACGGGTTTCCAAACCGACCGTATCCCGTGGATGGGCCTGTCGCTGCTGGTCCTGTCGCTGGTCGGGCTGTTGCTGCTGACGCGACCGGCGCGGCGGCTGTTTGCGCGGTTTACGCCGATCGACCCGGCGCACCCGGTGCATGCGATCGCGCTGTCGCTGACGGGGCTGGTGCTGATCAACCTGGCCTTTACGCTGGCGATCGGGCTGGACAACCTGGCGGACGCGCTGCAGCAGTCGACGCAGGGGCAGCCCGTTGCGAGCCCGGCGCCCGCCCTGTGGGCGCAGGCGATCATGTTGATCCTGATGGGCCTGATAGGGGTGGGCTGGCTGTCGCGGCGGAGTTTCGCCGCATCGTTGATCCGGCTGGGCATCGTCCGGCCAACGATCCCGCAGGCGGCCATCGGGCTGGTGGCGGGGATCGGAATGGTGCCGCTGGTGATTGCGGCGGAAGCGCTGGCGTCGCAGCTCGGGCTGGGCGCGAGCGAGGGGGTCGAGCGGCTGACGGAGCAACTGATCGGGCCGCTGACGCTGTCGATTCCGGGCATCCTGACGCTGGGGCTGGCCGCGGCGCTGGGCGAAGAGACGGTGTTCCGCGGCGCGCTACAGCCGCGCTTCGGGCTGGTGTTGACGACGCTGCTGTTTGCGCTGCTGCACTCGCAGTACGGGTTCAGCTTTTCGACCGTCGCGGTGTTCGTGGTCGGCCTGGTGCTGGGCGTGATCCGCATGAAGGCGAACACGTCGACGGCGATGATTACGCACGCCGTGTACAACATGTCGCTGGGGCTGATCTCGTTCCTGGGGATTATGCAGAATACGTAGCGCAAGTTGCCAACTTGCGCTACGGGACTAGAACAGCACGGACGCGAGCTTGCCGCGGTATTCGCGGACGAGCGGGCTGTCTTCGCCCAGGACAGCGAAGATGGCGAGCATGGCCTGGCGGGCTTCCCCGTTGCGGAACTTCTTGTCCTTGCGGAGCACGTCGAGCAGCGCGTCCATCGCGCCGCGGAGGTCGCCCCCCGCGATCTTCTGACCGGCCGCGTAGTATAGTCCGTCGAGGGCGCCGGCGCCGTTGGTGTGGGTGGTCGCCTCGAGCAGCAGGCCGGCGAGCGGGCGCAACTGCAGCGCCGCGGCCTCTTCCGGTCCGCCGGTGACGTTGTTAAGGAGCGCGTCTGCCTCAGCTGCCTTGCCCTGCGCGAGCAGGGCGCGGGCGAGGTTGAGCTTGACGGCCGGCTCTGCGCCGTTGGCCGCGCCCATGCGGCGAAGGGCCGCTTCCGCCTCAATCCACTTGCCTTCGGCGAGCAGGGCGTTTACGTCCGGCCCCGCGGGGGCGGCGGCTCCGCTGCCCACCTTGACGTCCAGCTTTTGCAGGAAGGCCCGCACCTGGGGCTCGGGGACCGCGCCGACGAACTCGGCCGCGATGCGCCCGTCCTTGAATCCCTTGACTGCGGGGATGCCCTGGATGCCGAGCTGCATGGCGATGCGCTGGTTCTCGTCCGTGTTGATTTTGGCGAGGATGAAGCCGCCCTTGTATTCGGCGGCGAGCTTCTCCAGCACGGGGCCGAGCATCCGGCAGGGGCCGCACCACGGGGCCCAGAAATCGACCACGACCGGGACTTGCCGGGAGCGGTCCAGAACCTCGGCCTGGAAAGTGGCCTCGGTGACGTCGATGACAAATTCTGACTTCGCCATGCTTGCCTCGCACTGCCTGCGTTACGCCAATTTATGACGATGTTATTATAGCGCGGAAGGGGCGGGCGATCAATTTTGGACGACCGTACCCTTCGTTATGATTGGATGCGCCGGATGACGTGGGGGTTACGCGGGGAGGCGCGTCGCAAGTCAGCGACTTGCGCTACGGGGCCATTAGCAGAGCGTTCACGACGTCGGGGATGTTAGTGTTGTCGAGGTAGGGGCCGTAGACCGGATCATGGCCGCTGGCGTACGGGAGGAACAGGCCCGCCGCATCGCCGCGGGCGGCGAAGAGCATCAGGCTGTTGGTGTGGCCGGTCGAGTGCCATTCCATGCCGGGGAGGATGCCTTTGCCGTTGTTGGTGATGGGGTTCCAGACGGGGTCGGAGCCGGGGCCGGTTAGGTAGCCGGTTTCGTGATCGCCGGTGACGATGAGCAGGGTTTCGGCCCAACTGCCGTTGGCTTCCACCCAGCCGATGACCGCGCGGACGGCTTGCTCAAAGTCGATGTCTTCCTCGATCATGCGGCCGGACTGGTTGGCGTGGGCTGCCCAGTCGATCGCGCCGCCTTCGATCATCAGGTACAGGCCGTCAGGATCGTCGTCGAGCACGTTGAGCGCGGCGAGGCTCATTTCGGCCAGCGTGGGC
>JALOOB010000427.1 GCA_025454635.1 Anaerolineae bacterium | reverse complement strand
GCTGCCTTAGCAACAATCGCCCTTCGCCGACACGACCGACCGGATCATCTTCATCACCCAGAAAACGATCCAGCCCGCGAGCAGCATGCCGCCGACGCTGACCCGGGTCATGTCCATCGTCGGCTCCCACTTCGCGCCGCTCGCGTCGATCTTGATGAAGCCGAGCGGGCGCGCAATGCCGCCTCCGCCACCGCCCGCGCCCGCTCCTTCGCCCATCGGCGCGTCTTCGCCTACGGGCGCACCTGCGCCCGCCTTTTCATCCTTGCCGCGGCCGTAACCCTGCCCGCTCCCGAACCCATAGAGGACCGACCCGACCGGGATCAGGGTCAGGTCGCCCTGATGGATCGGCTCGCCAAAGACCGCGCTGGTGTTCATGCGGCTCATCATTTCGTCGACCTGGCTGTTCACCTTGGCCGCGGCCTCGCTCAATCGATCGTCCATTCAGAAACCTCCTAACGCTTCTTTCCCGCAAGGGTCGAAACCACCACCGCGACGACGGCGACCAACAGGCCGAAGACCGCCATCGCGCCTAAGACTTGTCCTTCCGTGGGCGCGAGCTTCACCTCGCTCGTCTGCCCGGTTTGATCGCGCACGGTCATGCTGACCGGCTGAATCGCGGCCCAGGCATAGCGCCAACTGCCGTCCTCCTCGCTCCGCGCGTCCGCTTTGCCGCGCACGCGCGCGACGGGCGTGACCATGATCCCGTGCGCCTCGACCGTTGCGCCGGCGATCTCCGCATCCATCGGTTTGAGCGACTCTTTACCGTCCTTCATCAGCCCTCCTGACTGGCCGGATTCTGTCCGATCACGAGCATATGCTCCACTGCGCCCAGCATGGCCGGGTCATGCGCGGCGCGCCAGTTTGCCTCCAGCCACCACTCCCACGCCGGTCCGGTCAGCGCGTTGACTGCGACGCTTTCGATGATGCTGACCAGGCCCTCGACACCCAGCACTTCGACGACATTATAGCCCGCTTTGCGAACAAGCGGCTCGACCTCTGTGGGATGCGCGAAGTAGGCGACGAACGCGACCCCTTCCCGCGGGCGCAACAAGCCCGTCTGCTCGATTTCCTCGTACAGGCCGGGCATCTCGACCGGCTCGGTCGGGTGCTTCATCGCCGCATCGCGGTGCGCGGCGAATCGCGAGATGAACGCGGCAAAGAGCGGACCGCCGGGCTTCAGGACGCGTCGCGCTTCAGTCAACGCCGCCAGCCGCTCGTCCTCGGTCAGCAGATGGTAGAGCGGCCCCATCAGCAACACAGCGTCGAACTCGCCGGCCGCGAAGCGCGCGAGGTCGGTGGCGGAACCCTGCTCATAGGTCAGGGCGGCGCCGGCCTCCGCCGCTTTCTCCCGCGCAAACGCAAGGTTGCCTGCGGACAGGTCGAACAGGGTGACGTCGTAGCCCTGCAGCGCAAGCGGAATCGCATAGCGGCCCGGTCCGCCGCCGCAATCGAGGAGGCGGGCCGGCGGCGGCGGTAGATACTGCGCCAGCGCGCGGCGGGTGATGGCGAATTCCGTCCGGCGCCGGTCCTCGCGATCCCACTCGCGCTGCGTGCTGTTGTCGTACAGCGAGATCACAGCCTGTCGCACGCCATCCGGATTGACCCTCACTCAGGACCTCTCCACTACGACCGCGGTGCCGTACGCCAGAACTTCGGTCATCGCCTCGCCCATTTCGGTTGCGTCATAGCGCACGCCGACAATTGCGTTTGCGCCCTTCTCCGCCGCGTGCTGCATCATCAACTGGAAGGCCTCCTCGCGCGCCTCCTCGCAGACGACGACGTACTCGTGGATCTTCCCGCCGACGACGCTGCGCGAGCGAACCGTGATGCCGCGAACGATGCCCAGGCTGCGCGTGACGCGGTAGCCGGGGAGGTCGTTCGTGGTGCTGGTCATGCTGATGTCCATTCTCTTCTCCATTGGCAGAACGCAGTTTGCGGGCGCAGGCGCGCGCGCCAGAGCGCTCTCTACTGCCCAATACGAGCCAAAATGCTGCCGGTTGCGTTGGTGCGTTTCAGGTTGGGGCAGAAGCAGCATCCAGCGGAGTGCGGCGGTCTTTTTCGCCGCGTGGAGTCGAAGGATGGGAAGCGAGCGCGCGCCGAGCGGGCCGCATCCTTCGACTGCGCTCCTTTCGGTCGCTCCGCTCAGGACGCTGCGCTACATTCGCCCCCAATCTGAAACGCGCCCCGGTTGCGCGTTGCGTTGACGCGGCGGCCGGTTTTCGTTATCCTTTGCCCATGCCGGTCATCCAAGCGACAGCAACGGTCCAGGAACGGCGTGTAGGGCTCTGCGGTGGAGCTTACGCTGCGCGCGCCGGAGCTTGCGCGGCTGCTTGCGCCCGGCCAACCGGTGCTCGTCAAGGCCGGGCCCACGCTCTCGCCCTATCTCCGCCGCACGCTCTACCCCATCGCGCTCCGCGCGGACGACTTCACGCTCCGCATCGCGCCGTCCGCCGACTGGGGCGACGCATGGCTGCGCAGCGCGCCCGCGGGCGCGGAGGTGGACTGTCTCGGCCCGGTCGGGACGGGCTTTGCGCTTCATGCCGGCACCCGCAACCTCTTGTGCGTGGGCGAGGGGGAGGCTGCATGGCGCCTGCTGCCGCTGGTCGAGTGGGCGGACGAAGCGGGCGTTGCGGTGGCGCTGGTGGTGGGTGCGCCGAGCGCGCGCAGCGGATTGCCCGCCGCGCGGCTTCCGGCTTCGGTCGAGTATCACCTCGTAACCAGCGACGGCGCGGCCAACGTCGCGCGGCCGCTCCTGTCTACGCTGTCCGACTTGCTGCCGTGGGCCGAAACGCTGTGCGCCTCCGCATCGCTCGACGTTTACGGAGGGTTGGCAGATACGGTGCGGCAGGCGCGCTTCACCCTGACGCGCGGATTCGCGCAGGCGATCTACCCGACGCAGTTCCTCTGCGGCACGGGCGCGTGCCAGGGCTGCGTTGCCGACGTGGCGGGAGGTCGGCGGCGCGTGTGCCTGCGCGGCCCGGTCTTTGACCTGGCCGACATTGTCGGGAGGCAGGCGGAATGATCGAGCTTGCGCCCAACAGCAAGACCGGCCTCGCGCTGCGCTCGCCGTTCATCCTGGGGAGCGGCGCGATTGGATGGGGAGAAGCCTCGCCACCGGGCATCGAGCCGGCATGGTTCGGCGCGTTTGTCACGCCGCCGCTGACCCTGCAAGCGAAACGGGGTAACATGGGGCCGCGCCTCGCCGAGATTCCCGGCGGCTTCATCCTGAACACGGGCGACCATAACCCGGGGCTGCGCCGCGTCTTTCGCGACGACGTCGAACGGTGGGACGCGCTCGACCTGCCGGTCATCGTCGCGCTGTCTGGCGCCGCGCCGGAGGACTGGCTGCGTCTCGGGGAGCGCCTCGAGGAGATCATGATTGCCGGCGTGGAGGCGCAACTGCCGCCGGGCGCGACGCCGCACGAGGCGGGGCAGTGGATCGCCAACCTGAAACGCGGGCGCCAGTTGCCGGTGCTGGCAAAGGTACGCTCCACAAACGCCGCTCCGCTGGCCGAGGCGTGCGCCGGCGCGGGCGCGGATGCGCTCGTCGTCGGAACGCCGCCACGCGCGGCCGCGCCGCCGCTCGGCTCGGTTTCCAGCGGGGAACGGCCGCCTCTGGTCGAAGGAGTGATCGGTGGTCCGGCTGCGTTCCCGTTCACGCTCCGCGCGCTGGCCGCGGTCGCCGACCTGGATTTAGGGGTGCCGTTGGTGGCTGCCGGCGGGATCACCAGCGCGGAAGATATCGACTGGTGCTTCCGGCTCGGCGCGGACGCGGTCCAGTTGCGCAGCGTACTGTGGACGGCGCCGGCCTCGGTGGGACAACTCATTGGGGCGGACGTTTCAAGGCACTAAGGACGCAAAACAAATATGGGTGTCTATCAAAGTTAAGCTCGTGCATTCTAGTTGAGAATGTAACAAATATTACCCAGGTTGAGAGGCGCTCGTGATAGGGTGAACGTGTCGCAGGCAACGGAAGCCCACGGGCGGACCGAAACCTGCGACGGTTTTAATAGCAGGCAACGGCACGGGAGAACGACAGAGCCCGGCCCGAGCCAACGCACCGGCCCGCGATTCACCTGAAGCGCTTGTGATCGATGGCCGGTAAATGGGGAGGTAATAAGCCCATGTTCGAGCTGATCCGTAACTACGAGATCCAGATGGCCCTGTTGGCCATTAAGCTCGACGGCAAGCGGGCCTAACGGTCGCTCCGTCGACGGGCCGGTGAATCGGCCTGTTAATGACACCGGCACAGATGACTGTGCCGGTGTCTTCGCGTCTGCGGCTCGTTCTACAGGAGGATGCCGACCGCGAAGGCGAGCGCGTAGAGGACGGCGAGCTGCGCGGTCCCGCCGAGGGTCTTGTTGAGCTTCGGGCCTGTCACGGTCCAGACCGCGCGCGCGTGCTTTAGGGCGAGCGGCAAGGTGAGCAACGGCAGGAGGACGAACGGGCGCATGTCGTAGGCGAGCCATAGGATCACGGGCACGGCATAAGCCAGGAATAGCATCACGACGTACTCGATGCGCGCGCCGCGCCGGCCGAGAACGACCGCAAGCGTTCGCTTCCCCGCCGCGCGGTCGGTGTCCGCATCGCGCACGTTATTGACGATCAGGATCGCGGTGACCAGCGCGCCCATGGGAATGGACGCCAGCCACACCAGCGGGGGAGCAGCCTGCGCCTGGACATAGTAGGTGCCGACGACCGCAATGACCCCAAAGAAGACGAACGTCGCAAGGTCGCCGAGGCCGTAGTAGCCGAACGGGATCGGGCCGTAGGTGTACGCGACCGCGGCGAGCATCGAGAGGACGCCGACCGCGAGGATGGGCCACCCTCCAATGACGATGAGATAGACGCCCAGCAGGGCTGCGACGCCGAGCGCAACGAGCATCCCGCGTTTGACGTCGCGCGCGCTGAGGAGCCCGGCGGTCGTCATCCGCAGCGGCCCGACGCGCTCCGGCGTGTCGGCGCCCCGCTCGAAGTCGCCCAGGTCGTTGGCGAAGTTGGATGCGATTTGGAGCAGGAGCGCGGCCAAAAGGCACGCCAGCGCGGCCAACAACGCAAAGGCCTCGTCGCGAATTGCCAGCGCCGTGCCGACCACGACCGGCGCAACCGCCGCAGGCAGCGTGCGCGGCCGCGCGGCAAGAGTCCACGCTTCGCGTCGGGAAATGGGCCGGTCAGGGGGGCGGGGGCTTTCCGCGTCGATCAAGGAGCACTCTCAGGAGAAGGGTTGTCGGAACGTAGACGAAGGAAATGGAGCGCGGTGCTGCCGTACTGCCGGCGGTCGGTTTCGACGAGATGCGCGAGCGCGGT
>JALOOB010000426.1 GCA_025454635.1 Anaerolineae bacterium | reverse complement strand
ATATAGTCGTCGACTATCTCCGCGGTCATGGCGACGAGCATGTTCTCCAGCTTGCTCTTGAGCTGCGGGTTCTTCGCGGCAGACAGCGCGCCCGTCAGCCGCGCCAGGCAAAGTAGACGGCGGCCAGGGCAGATGCGGCGGCCGCGCCGAGCAGCGCAATCAGGACGTTCGCGCCAAGCGACACCTGCGCGTCGAGCATCGCGCCGGGGCAGTTAGTGCGCGGGAAACGGTGGAGCGGCAGGCGCTCGAGGAGCAGAAAACCGAGCCACGCGACGAATACGCGCCAAAGCCGGTCAGGGGTCTGCGCGGTCACACCCCACAGCGCGAAGACAGCGGCGACCCCGAATGCGATCAGCGTGAGGTAGTCGAGGCCGCGGGCCACCTGGTAACGCAGCCCGCGGCGCTCGAAGTCATGCCATAACGTCTCCGGATCGCGCAGGTGAAACGCGAAAAACGCTGTGCGGAGAGCCATTAGCCCGACCCACACGAGCGCCAGCGTTCCGAGCGACATAGGCCGCGCTCAGCCGGCCGCTGGCGGTTGCGGGCGCACGCGGCTCATAAAGACAATCGCCAGCAGCAGGAAGACCGCAGTGAAGGGCCAGATGACGCGGTGGCTCGTCAGGTCGATCAAGCCGCCGGCAACCGTCGGGCCGACGATGGCGGCCAGCGACGAGGCGAAGTAGTAAAGGCCCGTATATGCGCCGATGCTGCCCGACTTCGCGAGGTCGTACACCATCGGCAGCGAGTTGATGTTGACCAGCGCCCAGAACGCGCCCATCACGCCGAGCACCGCGAGCAGGACGGTGGCATTGCGCACAAGGGTCGCGACGATCACGCCCACGGCCATGCCTGCCAGGCCGACAATAATGGTTGGCTTGCGGCCGAACCGGGTCGCGATGAGGCCGGAGGGGATGGCGAAGAGGATGAGCGCGGCAGCGAACACGGTGAGCATCTGGGTCGCCGCGCCGACCTCCATGCCGAGGACGTTGCGCGCATAGAGGGTGAAGAACGCCTCGGTTGCGTTCCAGCCAACAAACCACGAGAAGATGGCCGCCAGCAGGAACACACCGCTGCGGTTGCGGTCGGTCGCGACTTCGCGGAGGCTGGCGCGCAAACCCGGCGAGGCTTCGGGCGGCGCTGCGCCTTCGCCCGCGGTCGGATCGTCCCGAACGAACAGCACCACGACCGCAATGGCGATCAGCATGACCAGCGCGCCTACAATGAACGGCGCCGGCACGCCGACCGCGTATAGCGCGCCGCCGGCGAACAAGGCCACCGCGCCGCCAACGCCGCCCATGAGGTTGATGACGCCGTTCGCCTTGCTGCGCTCGGCCGGGCGGAAGAGGTCGCCGAGAAACGCTATGGTCGGGGAGCGGAACAGGGCCATGGCGAGGTTGGTGCCGAGGATGGCAAGCGCGATCAGGACAAAGTTCTCCCTAACGAACGGCACGAGGATGAAGAACGCCGCCGCCAACGGCGCGCCGAGCATGAGGAACGGTTTGCGACGGCCGAACCGCGAGCGGGTGCGGTCGGACTTTGCGCCGATCACCGGCTGCAGGAGCATATTGATGATATTGTCCCAAGTCAGGATAAAGCCGGTCCAGAAGGCGGACAGGCCCAGATCCTCGAGCATGGGCGGGACGAGGCTGTTGAACAGCGGCCAGATGATGCTGATGCCAAAGAAGCCGAAACCGAGGATGAAGGTGCGAGTCCAGGGGAAGGGGCGTTCAGTCATTGAAACCTCTCTGCTGTGAGACGCGCGGCGGACAAGGCGACAGCAGAATGTTACCACAGGACGAGACCACGCGCCTACCCCGTTGCATAATGCGCTAATGACCACTTACCGCGTCATGTTGCCCAGTGCCGCAGGAGGAGCCGGCCGAGTTGCGCGCGATGGTGGCGGAGTGGGCGCGCTCAATGGCGCAGATGAATGAGACGTAACCTCAATATTGGCCGGATCCAAATGACCCGCGGGAGGCGTCGGACGGCCCTCTTAATCAGGCCGTCCGGGCAAATCCTCACTGACCGTCGACGGCGAATGCCTCGTGGAAGGACACGGTCCCTTGCGGAATCGGGCCGTCGAACGCGAGCGCGAAGAACGCCTCTGGCGGCACGCCATCCAGCCCAAGCCCATCCACGTGCTCGAACCCGAAGCGCCCGTAATAGCCGGGGTGCCCGACGAGGCAGCAGCCCCGCGCGCCCATCGTCCTCAGGCGCGCCAGTCCCTCGCGGATCAACGCGCCGCCCACCCCCTGCCGGTGCAGTTCCGGCAGCACCGACACTGGACCCAGGCCGTACCATCCCGGCGAGCCGTCCGAAATGGTGACGGGCGAGAACGCAATGTGGCCGATCACTCGGCCGTCCAGCTCGGCAACGAGCGAGACGGTCAGCGCGCCGGCTGCGCGCAGCGCTGTGATGATGCCCGGCTCCGTCAGGTTGCTGATCTTGAGCGTCTTGAACGCGGCAAGAGTGACGTCGCTAATCGCTTCCGCGTCTCCGGGGGTTTCTTCTCGGATGATAATGTTTGGTTGCACGGCTGTGTCTTCCCTCCCCGGTCAAATACGCAGCGGCCAGCCTTCGGGTCGCGCCATTTCCCACACACCGGCAGGACCAGGCCGGGCAGGATGATTATCTTAAGGACACCGAACCTGTGGCTCTTGTGTCAGCCGACGTTATATTCGGTCTCGGTATCAAGGTGGAGCGGTCTCTGGGACACCTCCATATCCACGATAACGGCTCGGGGCAGATGCGTGGCGATCCCCCAACCCTTATGCGCGCTCGCAACGCCAAGTGGTGAGGGACGCTTCAAAGACGGCGCGGCGCTGATCCGGTGACGCGTCCGCCAGATGTCGCCCATTGTGACCGCGGCCGCTCGCACTCTCACAAGTATGTCAGTCTCGCGCGCGGAGGGAGTCTCGACTTCTCTGATTGTAAGGACTTCAGGGCCGCCGTAGCGGTCGTAGATGGCTGCCTTCATGACTCACCTTCCGCACAACCACAAAAGGCGCAGCCGCGAAAAGGCGCGCCTGCGG
>JALOOB010000425.1 GCA_025454635.1 Anaerolineae bacterium | reverse complement strand
ACGTTCTGGTCGCAGGCCGTGGTGGCCGAAGTGTACACGCTGCACGCGGCGTTTGTCGCGGCCATTCTCCTCGCGCTGCTGGCATGGGGCGAGCGGCGGTTGATGGGCGACACGGCCGGCGCACAGCGCCTCTCGTACCTCCTCGCGCTGCTGTTCGGCCTCAGCCTGGCGCATCACCGGTCCACGATCCTGCTGATGCCGGGCGCGCTGCTGTTTGCCGCGCTGATCCTGCGCGGGAGCGGCCGGCGGCGACCGAGCGCTCGTCAAACGGCGATCTGGCTCGCTTGCCTGCTTGCGCCACTGCTGCTGTATCTGTGGATCCCGCTGCGCGCGCCGCGCGTGCCGTATTACGCGCTGCCGCTGGGCGCGGGCGAGACGCTGCCGCTCTACGATGCAACGCTGCGCGGCTTTCTCGCGCACGTCAGCGGGAGCGTGTTTGGGTCGTCGCTCGTCGCGCCGGAACGGGGCGCGCTCGACCTCGGCCAACTCGTCGCCCGTTTTATGAACGAGATGTCAGCCAACGGGCTGCTGCTCGGCGCGCTGGGGCTGGTCTACCTGCTGTACAGGGGTATCGCGCGGCGCAGCCGCCGCGCGTGGGCCGCGCTTGCGCTGACCGCATCGCTCTTCGCGGTTCAGGTGCTCTTCAACCTGTTCTATGCCATCGGCGACATCTTCGTCTTTTATATTCCCGCTTATCTCGTATGGGCATTGTGGATCGGGCTGGCCGGGCTGGGACTGGTCGAGTTGGCCGGCTGGCTGTCGAGCGGGCTGTCGGCGCAGGGGCGGCAGCGGGTCGCGCTCCTGGTCGCGGGGTTGGCGACTGTGGCGCTGCTGGCGTTTGCGTACCGTGCGGCGGTGGTCCACTGGCCCAAGACGCAGCAGGCGGGGAACGATGCGGCGCGGCGCGCATGGGAGGCGCTGCTCGCTGCGGATTTGCCCTCGGACGTCGTGCTGGTGAGCAATGACCGGGACGAGATGGTCCCGCTCTTCTACCTGATGTTTGTCGAAGGCCGGCGCCCCGACCTGACCGGGCTGTTCCCGCTGATCGCACCCGGGGAGGGGTGGAGCAATGTGGGCCGGGTCCTCGACCGCGCGTTCGACACGGGCCGAGCGGTGCGGCTGATTAAGCCCATGCCGGGGCTGGAAGTGAAGGCCGAGCTCTCGCCGCTCGCCGAAGAGCGGGCGGGCGGATTGGGGCCGCCGGTTGCGGTCGAAGCGCACGGGGCGGACGATGCCCGCCAAGCCGTCGACATCGTGTTTGGCGATGCGATGCGGCTGGCGGGGTACGCCGTCGAGCCGGACGAGCTTGTTCCAGGGCAGCCGGCGACAGTGACGCTGTTCTGGCAGCCTGCGGCTCAACTGGATGAAGACTGGACGACGTTCGTCCAGGTGGTGAACGCGAACGGCGATAAGGTGGGGCAGAGCGATCACCTGCCTGGGGGCGAGTATTATCCGAGCAGCCTGTGGGCGCTGGGCGAGGATCTGCGCGATCAGCACATGGTGATGCTCGCGCCGGAACTCGGGACGGGTCCGCACCGGCTCCTGGTCGGGCTTTATGCGCCGCAGGGCGACAGCTTGCGTTATCTGGGCGAACCACAGTTTGTCGGGGAGATCAGGTAGGGCGGGAAGTGGCCGCATCCTTCGACTCCAGCCCTTCAGGCTTCCGCTCAGGATGCTGCGGGAGCGCAACGGGCCGGTGCTCCGACAAATCGCCCTTGCGCGGGTTTCGCCGCGCGTGCTATACTCATGACACGCCGCGTCAAAAAGCGGCCGCAAAACTGTTCGCGTCGCAGTTACCCTGACATTGTTTATAGTCCTGGGCCAAAAGCTGCGGTGGGTGTTGGGGAGTTCCCCGCAGCGGCTCGCAAGTGTCGATCAAGGAGGCTACGGGATGAAGTTTGTAGTTTGCGCGAAGCTGACGCCCGATACAGAGCAGCTTGCCGATGTGAAGCCCGAGGATGTCGGCACCGACGACCTCGGCGTGACCATGGTGCTCAACCCATGGGACGAGTTCGCGGTCGAGGAGGCGCTCCAACTCCAGGAGCGATTCGACGGCGAGGCGGTCGTGTTGACCGTGGGCAACGACGATTCCACAGAGGCGCTGAAGCGCGCGGTGGCGATGGGCATCGAAGAAGCCGTCCTGCTGTGCGACGACCTGTTCCAGGGCAGCGACGCCTGGGGCACGAGCCATATCCTCTCGCAGGCCATTAAGAAGATCGGCGGCTACACGCTGATCCTCACAGGCAAGCAGTCGGTGGATGGCAACGGCGGGCTGGTGGGTCCCGGCCTCGCGGCGCAGTTGGGCGTGCCGTTCGTCTCTAACGTGAACAAGATCGAGGACGTCACTGAGGAAAGCGCGACGGTGCACCGCAACCTCGACGAGGGCATCCAAACGGTCAAGGTGAAGCTGCCCGCGGTGCTGGCGGTGAGCACGGAGATCAACGAGCCGCGCTATCCGAACTTCATGGGCATCCGCAAGGCGTCGCGCATGCAGTACCCGGCGGTGGCGGCGGACGAACTTCCGGGGCTGGATCAAACCCGGCTCGGCGAGGGCGCCGCGCTGCTGAAATGGACGAACCTGCGCAAGCCGCCGGCGCGCACGGGCAAGGTTGAGTTCGTGCAGGGTGGGTCGCCCGCGGAGACCGCCGCGCTGCTGGTCGATAAGCTGATCGCCGATAAGGTGCTTTAGGAGAGGATGAGATGAGCGTTCTTGTTTACGTCGATCAGTATAAAGGCGCGGCGAAGCCGGTCTCGTGGGAAATGTTGGGCAAGGCGCGCGAACTGGCGAGCAAGCTCGGCGGGCAGGTGTCTGCCGTGGTGATCGGGCAGGGCGTGGGCGATGTGGCGAAGGAGGCGGTGACTTACGGCGCGGACCGCGTGCTGGTCGCGGACGGGCCGGAGTTTGCGCAGTATCGCAACGCCGCGTATGCGGACGCGTTCGCGGCCGCGATCGATACGGCCAAGCCGAAGGTCATTCTCGCGCCGGCGACCACCGGCGCGCGCGACGTCGCCGCGATGGCGGCCGCGCTGCGCAA
>JALOOB010000115.1 GCA_025454635.1 Anaerolineae bacterium | reverse complement strand
TTCGTGGCGGTGAGCGCGCTGGCATTCACCGCCTGGGACCTCTTCCTCGATCCGCAAATGGTCCATTGGGGCCTGTGGGTGTGGGATCAGCCGGGGCAGTATTTCGGCATCCCGCTCGTCAACTATGCGGGCTGGCTGTTGGTGTCCGGCCTCATCACCGCGCTGGCGCGGCCTCCCGCGTTGCCCGGTCGCCCGTTGTTGATCGTCTACACGCTCACCTGGCTGATCGAGACGGTCGGCCTGATCCTGTTCTGGGGCCTGTACGGCCCTGCGCTCGTCGGCTTCGTCGGCATGGGGTTGTTCGTATGGCTGGCATGGACGCGCTCGTCTGGGCGTTGATCGGCTTTGCGCTCGGGTCGATCCCGTTTTCGGTGATCCTCGGCCGCCTGCTGCTCCGCAAGGACATCCGCCAGTACGGCGACGGGAATCCCGGCGGGACGAACGTCGCGCGGGCGAGCCTTTGGCGTCGATGGGTGGGCCCTTGTGCCGGTCATGCTGGCCCCCATCCTCGGCCACGCGTACTCGCCCTTCCTCCGCTTCAAGGGCGGCAAGGCGATTGCGGTCACGTTTGGCGTTTGGACCGCGTTGACGGTCCCGTTCGGCCCCTTCGTCATGGCCCTGTCGCTTTTGGCCCTTAATAAGCTAATTGCCGGTCCGGGCTGGGCGGTCATGGCCGCGCTGCTCGTCCTGCTCGCATTTCTCGGCGTGATCGGCCTCGTGTCGCCGCCGGTGCTGGCTGCGTGGGCGGGAACCGCCGCCATCCTCGCGCTGAAGCACCGCGACGACCTGGCCCGCGCGCCCCACGCCCGCATGGCAGGAGGCTAAAGGGTATGCTTGTCCTCGCGCTTCTTGCGTCGGCTGCGCTGCTCGGCATGCTCGGCATTACGCTTAGCAATCTCATTTTCTTCCCGCGGCTGAAGCGGCCCGCGCCCGCGGGCGCCCGGCAGCCGTTCGTCTCGGTCCTCGTTCCGGCGCGCAACGAGGCCGCGGTCATCGAGGGAACGGTCCGACGCCTCCTGGCGCAGCACTACCCCGACTTCGAGTTCATATTGCTGGACGACAACTCGGACGACGGCACGGCTGCCCTTGCGCGCGCCGCCGCCAATGGCGACGCGCGGCTGCGCATCATCAACGGCAAACCGTTGCCTTCGGGATGGGCGGGCAAGAACTGGGCGTGCCACCAGTTGGGGCAGGCCGCGCAGGGCGAGATCCTCCTTTTCACCGACGCCGACACGGTGTGGGCGCCCGACGGGCTGGCCGCGGTGGTGGACGAGATGCAGCGCGGTCGCGCCGACCTGCAAACCGTCTGGCCGACGCAGATCACCGAAACCTGGTCCGAGCGACTGACCGTCCCGAACATCGCGCTCGTGGTGCTGGGTTATCTGCCGGTCCTCGCGACCCATTACATCCCGCTCGCCGCATTCGGCGCGGCCAACGGCCAGGTGATGGCGTTTCGCCGCACGGCTTACGATGCAATTAAGGGGCATGAGGGCGTCGCGGCGGAGGTGGTCGAGGACGTCAAGCTCGCGCGGCGCATCAAGGCGGCGGGGCTTCGGCTGCGTATGGCCGACGGCAACCGCCTCGTGTCCTGCCGCATGTACACCGGCTGGCCGGGCGTGCGCAACGGGTTCGCCAAGAGCCTCGTCGGCGGATACGGGTCGGTGGGCGGCGTCGTCCTGTCGATTTTCTTTCATTGGATTGTCTTTCTGATTCCGCTGTTCTGGCTGCTGCTCGGCTTCGGCGGCCCGCGCTCCGCAACGCTCGCCGTCGGTTCGGTGGCGCTGACCCTGCCCATGTGGCCCGTGTGGCCCGCGCTGCTCACGCTTGCCGGCATGGGGGTGCGCGCGGTGACCGCCTGGTTCTCCCGCCAGCGCGTGCGCGACGCGCTGCTCATGCCGGTCACCGTGCTTGTGATGACATGGATCTCGCTCCTCGCCTGTTGGTGGCAGATCAAATATGGCGGGCCGGTTTGGAAAGGGCGTCTGGTGAAGGCGACATGAGCAAGACCGTCGTCGTGATCGGGGCCGGCATCGGCGGCCTGAGCGCCAGCATCCGCCTCGCGAGGGCGGGCTACCGCGTCATCTGCTTCGAGCAGCACCCCACGCCGGGCGGCAAGATGCGCGAGTTTCGCGCCGGCGGCTTCCGGTGGGACGCCGGCCCCTCGGTCATCACCATGCTGCCGGTCATCGAGGACCTGTTCGCGACCGCGGGCGAGCGGCTCGAAGACTGGCTGACCCTCGCGCCGGTCGATCCGCTCACGCGCTATTTCTTCGAGGACGGCAAGCGGCTGGACGTCCACCTCGACCGCGCAAAAACGGCTGCGCAGATCGCCGCCATCGAGCCGCGCGACGCTGCCGGTTACTCAGCCTATCTCGATCACGCGGCCTTTCTCCATCAGGTCACCAGTCCGCTCTTCGTCTACGGCGACCGGCCCAGTCCGTTCGATCTGCCGAAGGTGGGGGTGGGGAATGCGCTGCGCCTCGAGCCGTTCTCAAAGCTGCACGGTTCGATCAAGGGCTATGTGCGCTCGCCGCACATCCGGCAGTTGTTGGGCCGCTTTGCCACCTATATCGGCTCCAGCCCTTACCACGCGCCCGCCACGTTGGGCGTCGTCTCGCACGTGGAGCTAAACGAGGGCGTCTGGTATCCGCGCGACGGCGTCTACTCCATTGCCCGCGCGCTGCATGACGTGGCGTGCAAGGTGGGCGTGGACGTGCGGTTGGGGACGCCCGTTCAGCGCATCGAGGTCAAGAACGGCCGCGCGACGGGCGTTACCCTCGCGAGCGGAGAAGTCATCCCCGCCGACGCAGTGCTCGCTAATGTCGACGCGGCGCTGGTCTACAACCGCCTCCTCCCGCAGGGGGAGGCGCCGCCGCGCCGCGCGCGCAAGTTGGGCCTGCAGAGGCTTTCCTGCTCCGGCTTCATCCTGTTGCTCGGCGTGCGCGGCGTCCACGAGGACCTGGCGCACCACAACATCTTCTTCTGCCGCGATTATCGGCAGGAGTTCGTCGACATCTTCGACCGCAAGATGCCGCCCGCCGAGCCAACTCTCTACGCGTCGATCACCTGCAAGTCCACGCCCCAGGACGCGCCGGCGGGCCACGAGAACTGGTACATCCTGGTCAACGCGCCCGCGGTCGGCCCTGAGTATGACTGGAACAAGCGCGCGGATGAGTACCGCGACGTCACGCTCGATCAACTTGCGCGCTTCGGTTACGAGTTGCGCGACAAAATCGTGATGGAACAGCGGATCACGCCCAACGATATCGAAGCCAAGACGGCCAGTTGGCGCGGCGCGCTCTACGGCGAGCTATTCGACAGCCCGTGGGTGGCCTTCCGTCGGCCGCGCAGCCGCGCGGGCGATGTCAAGGGTCTTTACCTCTGCGGTGGAACGGCCCATCCCGGCGGCGGCGTGCCCATGGTGATGCTGTCCGGCAAGCTGGCCGCAAAGGCGATTATTGAGGATTATTCTGCTGCGGGCTAGACAAGCTCGCGGCAGCTCGCAAGGAGTCTTTATGAAGTCAGTCGTGATTATTGGCGCGGGGATGGGCGGGCTGGCCGCGGCGCTGCGGTTGCGCAAGATGGGCCTCGACGTGACCGTGATCGAGAAGCAGAAGCGGCCGGGTGGGCGCTCGAACGTGCTGCAGGAAGCCGGGTTCCGCGTCGACATCGGGCCGACCATCCTCGTCATGAAGGACACGTTTGAGGAGACCTATCGCGCAATTGGGCAGGATCTGAATCAACGGATCACCTTCAAGGCGCTCGACCCGAACTACCGCATCTACTTCCACGACGGTGATCACATCGACCTCTACAACAGCATGGCGAAGCTGTCGGCTGAGGTGGAGCGGGTGGAGCCCGGCGTGACTCAGCGGCTTTTCCGCTTCATCGGCGACAGCGCGAAGAAGTACGAACTCGGCATGGATTTTGTCGACCGCAACTACGACCACATCACCGACCTCGCGAATCCAATGGCGGGCGTCCGCCTGGTCCAGACCAGCGCGTACCAGAACCTGTACGAGCAGGTGGGCAAGTACTTCCGCACCGACAAGCTGCGCAAGGCGTTTTCTTTCCATTCCATGTTTCTCGGCCTCTCGCCGTTCGACGCGCTGGCCATGTACAGCCTTATTACGTATGCGGACCTCGTTGAAGGCATGCAGTACCCGATGGGCGGCATCTACAGCATCATCGAGGATATGGTCGCGCTCTGCGGCGAAATGGGCGTAAATCTGCGGACGGGCGTCGCGGTCAAGGAGATTAATGTTGCGCGCGGAGCGAGCGGCGCTACCTGCGCAGCCAACGGCGTGACGCTCGAAACGGGGGAGTTTGTCCCGGCCAACATCGTCGTCTCCAACGCCGACCTCGTGTACACCTACAAGCGGTTGATCCGGCCCGAGTATCGCAAGGTCTACCCGGACGCCAAGCTCGACAAGATGGACTACGCCTGCTCCGGCTACCTGCTCTACCTCGGCGTGGACAAACAGTACGACCACATGCGTCACCAGGCGCTCTATTTCTCCGAGGATTACCGCGCCAACCTCGACGCCATCTTCCGCGCAAAAGTCATCCCGGATGATCCCTCGTTCCACCTGAACAACCCGACGATCACCGACCCGTCGCTTGCGCCGCCCGGCCACAGCGTCCTCTACCTGCTCGCGCCCATGCCAAACTTGCAGGGCAAGAACGATTGGGACGCGGCCATCCCCGTCATCCGCGAAAAGCTCTATCGCCAGTTGGAGAAAATCGTGGACCCGGATATCCGCCGCCACGTCGTGTGGGAGCGCGAGTATCGGCCGGAGGACTGGGAGCGCGACATCAATGCCCCGTATGGCGTGGCGTTCGGCTCCCTGTCGCAAGGCTTTTTCCAGTCATCCTACTTCCGGCCGCACAATAAGGCGCGCGACATCGCCAATCTCTACTTCGTGGGACAGGCAACTTATCCGGGCATCGGCATGCCGATGGTGCTGCTCTCCGCCCGGCTGCTGCAGGAAAGGCTGGCAAAAGATTATCGCCTGTAAGGCAAGAAGAGTTATATTATGGTTGCCATGACCCACGTTGCCCGCCCGATTGCATCCCCCGAAGATTACGCAGAGTGCCGTCGCGTGATGCTGGCCGCAAGCAAGAACTACTCGTTTGCGAGCCGGTTTCTGCCCCAACGCATCCTGCCGCACGTCGAAGCGCTTTACGCGCTCATGCGTGTGGGCGACGATCGCGTCGATGTCTCCTTCCAGGGCTTTGCATCCCCCCTGTCTGCCCTTGAGGATTGGGAGCGGCTTTACTGGCACGCGTTCGATAACGGCGCGTCGGACCATCCCGTGATGCGCGCGTACCTCGACACCGCGCTCAAGTTCGGCATCCCCCCCGAGGTCATGCAAGCGTACTTCCGCTCGATGAAAGAAGACCTCACGGTGACGCGCTTCCCCACGTTCGCCGACCTGCTGCACTACATGGACGGCAGCGCGGTGCCAGTGGGCCGCGCCATGACTTACATTGTCGGCGTGCGCGCGCCCTACAAGGTCGAACAGACCCTCTCCTTTGCCGATAGCCTGTCCATTGCCATGCAGTTGAGCAACTTCTGGCGCGACGTCGGCCAGGATTACCGCATCGGACGCATCTACCTCCCGCTCGAAGACATGGAACTTTTTGGGGTTTCGGAAGGCGACCTGCGCGCGGGACGCATCACGCCGGCGTTCGTCGACCTGATGGAGTTCGAGATGGCGCGCACGGAGGAGTACTACCGGCACGCCGCGCAGGGCGTCCCGCGTCTCGCCGCGGGCCGGTGGGGTGTGATGGCCGCGCTCGAGGTGTACCGCGCGATCCACGCCGGCATCCGCCGCAACGGCTACGACGTCTTCTCGAAACGCGCCACCACCAGCAAGGCGCAGAAGTTAGGGTTGGCCGTTCGCGCGCAGTGGCGGCTGGCGCTCCTCTCCGCGCGCGCATGAACCCGCCGAACGAGTCGCCGCAGGTCGCCATAACCCTGGAGGACGTGCGGCGCATCGCGGCCAATCCCGATCCCATCGTCCGCAACCTTCAGATCACCCAGGCATATCACGACATTTCCACCGCTTTCGCCAGGCTCACCGGCCCCGGCGCGAACTGGTGCGCGGTCGCCACATGGGCGTCGCGCCAGGCCGGCCAAAGCATCCGTCGCGAGGACTTGGCGGCCGCATTCGAGCGGCTGCTGCGCGACGAGCCGGAGGCCGAGGCGCGGGCGGCCGCAGTGCTGGCGGCCGGCGCGGAGATCACCGGCGCGCAGCCGCGCAGCCTGGGCGGCGCGATCGAAGCGTTGTGGAACGCGGCCAACCCCGCCGCCGCATTTGAGCGAACGAGCGCGGCGGTCGCGCGCGGCAACCTCAAGGTGTTTGAGGAAATCGGCGCCGAGTTCGCCCGCTTCCTCGCGCTTTTCGCGGCTGGCGCGCCCTCCGACGCGGCCCTGGAAGCCTTCTTCGCCGCTCTGCGCCCCGGCGATCCCCCGGACGGTCAGCGTTATCTCGCGGACGCGTTCCGCCACTACCGCGCGGCCTTCGATACGCCGGACGACCGGCGCCGCGCGCAACTCCTGCTGCTCGCCAATCTCGAAATCGGCTTCCACGAGCAGACGCGCCTCCAGCCCGAGATACTTGAAGCCATGAATGCGCCGATCGCCAACCCGCGCGACGTCCGCCGCCGCATCGTCGACGAGCTCTTCCCCGACCGTTCCTCGCGGGCGCGCTACTGGATGGCCCGGCTCGCGCGGCGCGCAGCCCCGCTCGTTTCAGCGCGCGACGCGTTCGCTGAAGAACTCCAACAGCTTGGCCGTATCGTTGTGACCCGCGCGCTGATGACGCTCAGGCTGCCCGGCGGGCGGTTGTTGCGTCTGGGCGATCCCCTGCCCGAACCCTTCCCGCCAACCCTGGCAGAAATCGACCTGCCCGAGTTGCGCGCGCTTCTTGCCGGTCTCGGACCGGTTGACGCTGCGCACGCCGCGCGCGACTGGAGCGACCTGCCCCAGCGCATGCGCTTCATCGCCAACCTGTTCCGCGCCTATCACGAGGCGCCCGAGCTGTTCGCCCCGCCGTTCTCCCCGGATCAGACCGCTGCCATCCGCCACGGACACTTGCCCCTCGGCCCGATCTAGACTCCCCGCGAAGCGAACACGCCTTTGCCGCAAAGGACACAAAGAAAGCAGAGGCGGCTGGCGAGGCAGGGAACGCCTCTCGTCTTCTCCCAAGACCCTCTGCGCCCTCTGTGATCTCCGCGGCAAGAGCGTTCTCACCTTATGGTCAGTTTGATTGCATCTCGCGCCTCAACACGAAGCAAACGCCGCCTTTATCGAATCTTTATCGCCGCTTGGTAGAGTAACCCTCGACAGGCCACGTGGCCCGCTGTCCGGGGAAGCCCCGGGCTGACTCACAAAGGAGGGTATTGCATGACGATGAAGAGGCTCACCGTCGTGTTGGGCGTCATGGCGCTCATCACGGTCCTCACCGTGGTCTCCGTAGGCGCAGCCTTCGCGCAGACCGACACGCCGCCGGCGCAGACCACGCCGACGACCCCGACCACGCCGGATACCGGCAAGCTGGGACGCGGCTTCGGCTTCGGCTTTAAGGGCGGCGACACCGCATCCTTCGATGCCGTGGCTGCGGCGCTCAACCTCACCCCGACGCAGTTGTTCGAGCAGCTGCACTCGGGCAAGACCATCACCGAAATCGCCGAGGCGCAAGGTGTTGATCTCGCCACCGTTCAGGCGGCGGCCAATGCCTCCCGCATTCAGGCGATGAAGGACCGCATCGCGGCCGCCGTCACCGCGGGCACCATTACCCAGGAACAGGCCGACTGGATGCTCCAGGGCATCGAGAAGGGCTGGACCTTCGGCGGCAAGGGCTTCGGCTTTGGCGGGCGCGGTCACGGTCGCGGCATGGGCGGCATGATGCCGTTCGGCGGCGGCACTGAACAAACCCCAACCACGCCGAGCGTCGGCTCCTCGAGCTGAGCGACCGGGGCGGCCCCGGCGGTCGCCCCACTGTACAGACCATACGGCGGGGGACGGAGTGAGCTTCGTTCCCCGCTTCTGCGAGAAACGCCAGGAAAGGACCTGCCAGTGGCCCCGGAAACCCCTCTGATCGATATCCGTAACGTTTCCAAAGTTTACCGCATGGGAGATGTGGAGGTGGCCGCGCTCCGAGGGGTGTCGCTCCAGGTGCGCCATGGCGAAATGATGGCGATTATGGGCGCCTCCGGCTCCGGCAAGTCCACGCTGATGAACATTCTCGGCGCACTCGACACCCCCACGAGCGGAGAGTATTACCTGGACGGGCAGGACATCGGGAAGATGGGCGACGACAGGCTCGCGGACGTCCGCAACGGCAAGATCGGTTTCGTCTTCCAGAGCTTCAACCTGCTCCCCCGCACCACCGCGCTCGCCAACGTCGAGCTGCCGCTCGTTTATGCCGGGGTCAGCAACGGACGCGCCCGTTGCCTGAAAGCATTGGAGAGCGTCGGCCTGGCCGAGCGCGTCCACCACCGGCCGAACGAGTTGTCCGGCGGCCAGCAGCAGCGCGTGGCGATTGCCCGAGCCCTGGTCAACGAACCGAGCCTGATCCTCGCCGACGAGCCGACCGGCAATCTCGACTCGCGCTCCGGCGAAGAGGTCATCGGCCTGTTCAAAGAGCTAAACGAAAAGAACGGCATCACGATCGTCTTCGTAACTCACGAGCCCGATATCGCCGCGCATACGCGGCGCGTCGTGCGCATTCATGATGGGCTGATCACCAGCGATTCGGCCAACGTGCCCGAGCCGGCCGGGCTCTTCTTCCCGGCTCCGTACGGAACGCTCGCCGTCACAGCTTAAGCAAGGAGGAGCGGAATGAGCAAGGGTCTTTACACGGTGCTGGCAGTTGTCCTCGTTCTGGTCATTGCGGCAGGCAGCTTCTACGGCGGGATGCTCTTCGGCAAGTCGCAGGCGGCGGGCGCCACCGCGCAGCGCGCTGCTTTCGCCGCGGGAAGCCTCCCGCCGGGCGCGCAAGCCATCGGGGGGGAGGGTCAAGCAGGAGCGCGCAGTAACCGCGCCGGCAACATGGTGATGGGCACGATCAAGGAGATAGGTGACGGCAGCCTCATCCTGACCGACGCGAACGGCAAGGACACACCGGTCAAAGTGACAGATACGACGCTCATCGAGAAAAACGCGTCGGTCAAGCTTGCCGACCTCGCGCCCGGTGAGACGCTGATGGTGTCAGGCAGCGCGGCCGCGGACGGGACGATCACCGCGCGCTCGCTCCAGGTGGCGCCGCAAGGGCGGTTTGGTCCGGCCGGGGCGAACGGGGCCCCCGGCGCTCCCAACGCGCCGGATGCTCAGCCCACACCTGCGCAGTGAGCGATAAGAGGGCCCAAAGATGAAAGTCTTCCTGCGGATTGTGTTGATCCTGTTCCTGGTCGCCGGCATCGCCGGGGGCATCTGGTACTACCGCAACCAAAGCGCCGCGGCTCAGGGATCGAGCGGGACATCCGGCGCCTATCGCCAGGTCGTGGCCGCGCAACGCGGCGACTTGAGTTCGTCGATCACCGTCGTCGGTCAGTTGGACGCGGCCCAGACGGTCGAGCTTGCTTTTGAGCGCCTGTCCGGGTCGACCGTCCTGCGGACGCTTGACGTCGCTGCGGGAAACACGGTTAAGAAGGGTGACGCCCTGGCCACAGTCGATCCAGCGCCGTATCAGCAGGCCGTAGATGAGGCGAAGAGCAACCTGCAATCCGCCGAAGCTGC
>JALOOB010000424.1 GCA_025454635.1 Anaerolineae bacterium | reverse complement strand
GACCCGGATTCGGTACGCGACGCGTCGGCGAAGCGCGGGCTGGAGAAGGCGCTCGGCTACATGGGCCTGACGCCGGGCCAACCGCTGCTCGGCCAGAAGGTCGACGTGGTGTTCATCGGCTCGTGCACGAACGGCAGGCTGAGCGACCTTCGGCAGGCTGCCTCCGTGCTCAAGGGGCGCAAGGTGGCCGAAGGTGTCCGGGTGCTCGTCGTGCCGGGATCGCAGCAGGTCAAGGCGCAGGCCGAGGCCGAACGACTGCACGAGGTGTTCACCGAGGCCGGGGCCGAGTGGCGCGAGGCTGGGTGCAGCATGTGCATCGCGATGAACGGCGACCAATTGACGCCAGGACAGTACGCGGTGAGCACGAGCAACCGCAACTTCGAGGGGCGGCAGGGGCCGGGCGGGCGCACATTCCTCGCGAGCCCGTTGACCGCTGCCGCGAGCGCAGTGCAGGGGCGGCTGACCGACCCGAGGACGATGGTGTGACGATGGAACCGATTACCGCATTCACGAGCCAGATCGTCCCGCTGCCCGCGGAGAACGTCGACACCGACCAGATCATCCCGGCGCGCTTCCTGAAGACGACCGATAAGGCCGGGCTGGGTGACAGTCTGTTCTGCGACTGGCGCTACGACGCGAACGGCCAGCCGAAGCCCGACTTTGTGCTCAATCGGCCGGAGATGAAGGGCCGCGGCGTGCTGCTGGCCGGCGATAACTTCGGCTGTGGCTCCTCCCGCGAGCACGCGCCGTGGGCCCTGACGGGCTACGGCTTCAAGGCGGTCGTCAGCACGTCGTTCGCGGATATCTTCAAGAACAACTCCCTCAAGAACGGCCTGCTGCCTATCGTCGTCGACGCGGACACGCACCGGCGGTTATTCGACCTGCTGGCCGCGCAGCCGGAAGCGCGCGTCACGGTGGATTTGCGGGCGCAGACGTTGGCGCTGCCCGACGGGAGCAGCGTCCACTTCCCGATCGATCCTTTCAGCCGGACATGCCTGTTGCAGGGCGTGGACGAACTGGGCTACCTGCTGGGGAAAGAGAAGGAAATCGCCGCGTTTGAGAATGCTTGAGCCACAGAGATCGCAGTGGCAGACGAGATTTCTTTTGGATAAGGGAACGATGAACAACCACGACGAGAAGAACAAGACCGACGAGCAAGTCGAGACGAATCCGCTGATGGCGTGCTACAACGGGCAGCCGCCGTTGCCCGAGCAACCGGCGCGCTTCTACTGGCAGGAGCCATGGCGCGACGCGGCGGGGCTCGCGGCAGACGACGCGGTGCAAGCCGCGTTCGAGAACTAGGCGCAGCATGAGCTTCGCCGTCTCCATCTACGACACCACGCTGCGCGACGGCGCGCAGGGCGAGGGCATCTCGTTCTCGCTGGAAGACAAGCTCAAGATCGCGCAGCGACTGGATGCTTTCGGCGCTCACTACATCGAGGGGGGCTGGCCGGGATCGAACGCGAAAGACGTTGACTTCTTCCGCCGCATTCGCTCCATCCCGCTCAAGCAGGCGCGGGTTGCCGCGTTCGGCTCGACGCGCCGCGCCAAGACCACGTGCGAGGCGGATGCGCAGGTGGCGCTCCTGCTCGACGCGGAGACGCCCGTTGTGACCATCGTGGGCAAAAGCTGGGACCTACACGTGCATCACGTGCTGGAGACCACGTTGGACGAGAACCTCGCCATGATCTGCGACACGGTGCGCTACCTCAAGTCGCAGGGCCGCACGGTTTTCTATGACGCGGAGCACTTCTTTGACGGCATCAAGGCGAACGAAGCCTATGCGCTCGCCTGTGTGGCTGCCGCGCAGGAAGCCGGCGCGGATGCGGTCGTGCTGTGCGACACGAACGGCGGCAGCATGCCGTGGGAGGTCGAAGAGATCGTCGCCAGGACGCGCGCGCACCTTGCCGAGCGCGAAGGCGGCAGCGAGATCGGCATCCACACGCATGACGACGCAGGCGTGGCCGTGGCGAATGCGCTGGCGGGGGTGCGGGCGGGCGCGACGCAGGTGCAGGGCACGCTCAACGGCATCGGCGAGCGCGTCGGGAACTGCAACCTGTGCTCGCTCATTCCCAACCTGCAACTCAAGCTGGGCGCGCGGTGTGTAGAGGACGAGCAACTCAAGACTTTGAGCGAACTGTCGCGGTTCGCGTCGGAGACGGCCAACCTCGCGCCGAACCCGCGCCAGCCGTATGTGGGCGCGAGCGCGTTCGCGCACAAGGGCGGCATCCACGTGGCCGCGGTGATGAAGGTCGAGCACAGCTACCAGCACATCGACCCGACCCTGGTCGGCAACGAGCGCCGCGTGCTGGTGAGCGAGTTGTCGGGCCGCGGCAACCTGGTCTACAAGGCGCAGGAGTTCGGCGTCGACGCGAGCAAGGAAGAGGTTCAGCAGGTTCTCGTTCAGGTCAAAGAGCTGGAGAATCGCGGCTTCTACTTCGAGGGCGCGGAGGCGTCCGTAGCGCTCATGTTGCACCGGCTCAGGCCCGGCTACCAGCGGCCGTTCGAGATGATCGACTTCATGGTGGTGGTGGAGCACCGGCAGGGCCGCGGCATCTTCGCGGAGGCGAACGTCAAGGTGAAGGTGGGTGACGAGATCGCCCACACCGCCGCGGAGGGCAACGGCCCGGTGAATGCGCTGGACAAGGCGCTCCGCAAGGCGCTGCTGCCCCACTATCCACGGCTCGCCGGCGTCACGCTGGCCGACTACAAGGTGCGCATCCTCGATGGCGATGCGGCGACGGGCGCGACCACCCGCGTGATCATCGACACGCGCAACGGTCACCGGGCGTGGAGCACGGTGGGCAGTTCTCCCAACATCATCGAGTCCTCATGGCAGGCGCTGGCAGACAGCATGGAATACGCGTTGCTAAGTGAATAGTTAGCTAACCACAAAGACACAAAGACACGGAGTTTCACCAAGAAGGTCTAGAGAACTTCGTGAACCTTTGCGCCTTTGTGCCTTTGTGGTGAAGAAAGGCTGATATGCAAGCGAGCATTACGGTTCTTGCGGGCGACGGCATCGGGCCGGATGTCGTCGCGGAGGG
>JALOOB010000423.1 GCA_025454635.1 Anaerolineae bacterium | reverse complement strand
CGTCGCGGGACAGGCCCCGCGCTTGGACCTTCGTCCACGTGTCGCCGCGGTCCTGCGATCGCTCAATGACCGGCCCGTCCTCGGTCGAACGCGCCAGCAGGGCGACGTCGGGCTGATCGGGCAGCAGCGCAAACTGCGCGGGCCGCGCGAGCGCATCCCGCGGCCGCTCCACCGGAGCCGTCCACGACTGCCCACCATCATCGGATAGCAGCAAATCGCCCGAATCGGTCGTGAGGTACAGGCGCGGCTCGGTTGGGTGCGCGTCGATGGACGCGACTCCGGCGCCGGAAGAACCGCCGGGCAAATCAAGCCGGAGCGGGGACCACGAGCCGTCCCCCGCGTTGCGATACAGCCAGTTCTCCGCCGCCGCGTCGGTCGCCAGCAAGAGCAAATCGCCGTCCGAGTCCTGCGCCAGATCGCGCAGCCGGAGGTCTGCCCGGCCCAACTGCGCCGCGCGCCAGGTTTCGCCTTCATTTGCGCTGCGCCAAAGCGTTCCTTGCGTGCGTTCTCCATCCCGCTGTTGCGCACCGACCCACACGTTGCCGTCCGAATCCGCGAACAAGACGGTGATCTCGCCGGGCGGCAAGTCGTTTGTGACCGGGGTCCAGTTTTGGCCGGCATCGCTGCTCTTGTATAGCGCATCGGCGCGCGTGGGTGTCCCACCTTCACTCGCCTGCGTTTCGTCCGGGTTGCGGTTGACCTCTGCCACAGAGACCGCGTAGAGCGTCTCGCCATCGGCGGACGCGGCCAGCAGCGTTATGCGGCCTCCCGGCGCACCGAGGGCCTGCCAGCGGGTCGCGCCGTCCTGGGCGCGTGCGCTCAACGGGAAGGCTAACAAAGGAGTCATCGCCAGAATCAGCAAGAGGACGCGGAGGGGCAGGGATCGGCGGACCATAGAATCTCCGTGCAGGGCCGGCGGACGGGCGCGGTGCGGCAGCAGACGAAAGCTACATGGAGATTCTAGCATACTTCACGCGAAGAAACCAGGCTTCTTTAAGGAAACCTGGCTTCTCCTCATCCTACTCTTACTTACTGGATCGCGTAGATCACCTGGATCTGGGTCGAGAAGGTGACCTCGCCCGGCTCGGCCGGAGTGCCGCCGCCGCCCATGCCCATCCCACGATCCGCCGCGGCGAACATCGGAACCGGCTGGCTGCCGATGACCTCGCTGATCGCCATCACCGGGCCGACTTTGACGCCGTTCAGAGAGGCGAGGGCCTCGGCGCGGGACTTGGCGTCAGCCACAGCAGACTCGCGCGCCTGCGCTTCCAGCGCATCCGTGTCGTCGAGGCTGAACGAAATGCCCCAGACGTTGTTGGCGCCCGCCTTGACCGCGGTGTCGATTACGTCGCTAACCTTGGTCAGGTCGCGGATCGTCACCTGGACCATGTTGCTGACCCGGTAGAAACCGGCGGGCGGCTCGAACGCGCCCGGCGTCGCCTGCGCGGTGACCGGCTTCGGCTCGACCGGCTGGCGCTCGAAGTTAATCGAGAAGTTGCTGGTCTGAATGTCCTTTTCCGCAATGCCAAGCTGCTTCAGCGCGGCCAGGATGCTTGACATGCGCGCCTGCGCGTCTTCCATGGCCGCGTCCACCGTGGGGCCGAGGGCCTCCACGCCGACCGTCGTGGTCGCCACATCCGGCTTGACCTTCACCTCGCCGCGGCCGACCACCGTGATCGTGCGCGAAACGGGCTGCGTCGCGCCGGTCTGCGCGGCCGGGGCCGCCTGCGCAGGCAACAGGCCGCTGACCAGCAGGGCCGCAACCAACGCCACCACACCCAATACAACTACCAAACTCGTGCGTCGCGCTAACATTTGGGAACCTCCTCTGAGTTCCGGACCGTGATGTCTGCCCGCCGGACTCTACCGGCCGGGCGTCCTCTTGACGCCGGGATTTTGAGGTTGGTTCCAAACTTACCACAGAGGCCGCCGAGGTCTCAGAGCTCCTCGACTTTGCGGAGCATGCTCTGCGACCTCGGCGGCCTCTGCGTCAAGATAAGCCGATATGACCCGGGTTAGTTAAACTGGGGCACTCGCGTGTTGAACTCGTCGGGTCCGCGCTGGATCTCCCAGGGGTACACGACGAAGCGATCCGTTACCGCGGCATAGTAGTCGGGCCCAGCCTCGCGGAACAGGTTGCTCCCCGGCTTGTAGTGGAGCACTGCCGCCTCCGCGCGCCCCCCCGCCGCAACCACCCGGCCCTTGACCGTCGTGAGGGTGCGGCCATTGGCCCAGATGTCGTCGATGATGAGGATCTTCTTGTCCCGCAGCAGCCTATCTTCCGGGAACTGAAGGAACGTCGGCCACGCCAGCCGCGCCTGCCCCGCTTCGGGGAACTGCACGGCTGCCGTGAGCACATGCGTCATCTCGAGCGCCTCGGCGATCAGCCCTCCGGGCACGATGCCCCCGCGCGTGATCAGCATCATCGCGTCATAAGGGCCACGCAGCTGCGGCAGCAGATAGTCGACGAGCTTCTCGACCTCCTGCCAGCTCAGAAAGTCCGGCGCGCTGGGCATCGTGGGGTTCGGATTGGTCATGCTAGCTCCTTGAGCGCCTGGCGCAACTGGGCGCGCTGTTCGGGGGTCAGTTCGACCTGCGGCGGACGTACGGCTGTTTCGGGCAGCCCGGCGATTTCGGCAAGCGCGGCCTTGGTGGCCGGCTGCAGGGGGAACAGGTCCAATACGCTGCGCGCCGCGGACAGGCGCGTCTGCGCCGGCCCGACATCGCCTCCCTGCCACGCGGTCTCTTGCGCGGCCGCCGCGCGGTCGGGGAAGACATTCGCGCCTGCAGTGATCGAACCAGCCGCGCCGGCCAGGCACCCTTCCGCCACCCGGTGATCGTTGCCCGCGAAATACGCGAGCTGCGGGTAAGCCTCCCGGAAGTGGCGCAACTGCGCCGGATCGCCCGTCGAATCCTTCAGGCCGTAGATCAGTTCCCCGTGGCTCGCCAGGAGCATGTCGAGCAGCGCATCGCTGATAGGCACGCCGGTCGTCTGCGGGATGTGGTAGAGCAGCGCGCGGCCGCGCGGCGGCATGGCCGCATCGAACAGGCGCCGGAACCA
>JALOOB010000114.1 GCA_025454635.1 Anaerolineae bacterium | reverse complement strand
CCGCCATCTCTTCGGCGGCAACCCGGCCGCCGTCTGCCCGCTGGAAGCGTGGCCCGACGACGCGATCCTCCAGGCCATTGCGCTGGAGAACAACCTCTCCGAGACGGCCTTCTTCTCGCCGGTGGGAGCGTCGGACGGCGCCTTCCGCCTGCGCTGGTTCACCCCGCGCAGGGAGATCAGCCTGTGCGGGCATGCGACCCTGGCGTCGGCCTTCGTCCTGTTTAGCGAGCTGGGCTACGGCGAGCCCGAGGTGCGCTTCGAGACGATGAGCGGGGAGCTGCGCGTGCGGCGCGAGGCCGCGATGCTGGTTATGGATTTCCCGGCGCGGGGGCTCCAGCCGGCTCCCGAACTGGCCGGCGCGCTGGGCGAGGCTTTAGGCGCAGCGCCAGTCGAGGTCTTCCGGGTGACGCCGGGGCGCACGCTCGTGGCGCTGTACGACGATGAGGAAACCGTGCGCGCCGTCCGTCCAGACTTCGCGCGGATGGCGGACCTGCCCGGAGCGGTCGGCATCACTGCGCCGGGGCGGGACGCCGACTGCGCGTCGCGCTTCTTTCACCCGGCCGCCGGGGTGCACGAGGACCCGGTCACCGGGTCGCTGCACTGCGCGCTCGTCCCTTATTGGGCGGAGCGCCTGGGGAAGAAGCGGATTCACGCGCGGCAGGTGTCGCCGCGCGGGGGCGAACTGTTCTGCGAGGACCGGGGCGCACGCGTGATCATCGCAGGCTATGCGGTGAAGTACATGGAAGGGACCATCACCCTCCCGTAGCCGGCGCAACCGCACCGTCTGGTCACCGTCCGCATCTGCCTTTGGTTCGGAGTAGGCCAACGATGAAGCGAAGCAGCGTGCCCGCAATCGACGGCGCCGGTCATCAGGAGCCCGAGTTGGTCCCCCTGGCGTGGCAGCACGCAGGCGCCGCGGGTCACCTGCTGGCCCGCGCCTTCCACCCTTACCCTGCCGTCACCTTCCTGTTCCCCAACGAACGGCGCCGCTCGCTCGTCTTGCCGCATATTTGGACCGCCGCCTGTCGCTATTCCATCCGCTACGGCGAGGCGTGGGCGGCGCCCCGCTTCGCCGGCGTCACATGCTGGTTGCCGCCCGGCGCGACCCACAAGACCCTGCCGCGCGAACTGGCCGGCGGCATGAGCGCGCTGTTGGTCCAACTGAGCCCACGCGAGCTCGTCGGCAACATCCGCAACGACCTTTACGCCGACGCATTGCACCGGCGCGCCGTGCCCGGTCCCCACTGGTACCTCTTCGCGATCGGCGTCGAGCCGGCCTGCCAGGGCCAGGGCATCGGCGGTCTTTTGCTGCGCCACGGGCTGGCCCGCGCGGATCACGAGGGCCTGCCCGTCTACCTGGAAACCCATCGCGCGGACAATGTTGCCTTCTACCTCAAGTACGGCTTTGAGGTCGCCCAGGAAGGCAGGATCCCGAGCAGCGACGTGCCTGTCTATGCGATGGTGCGCCGGCCAGCTGGGACGAACCGGGCGAATTGCTGACGCGCGGGAAGATGCATCTGCGCAGGCGCGACTTGGGGGCAATGGGCCGCTTGTCCTCGCCGGCAAGAGGGGGTATGCTGGCGCGCGGCAAAATGCCAGCGAACCAGGGTAAGGGTCCGCAGCCTACGCAGACAGAGGTGACGGTGTGAGCACGCCAACCATCATCATCACCGGCGCATCGCAAGGCCTCGGCGCGGCGATGGCCCAGGTTGCCGCAGCGCGCGGCGCGCAGGTCGTCCTGGCTGCGCGGTCTGAGGTCGGGCTCGATGCCCAGCGGCGCAAAATCGAGCAGCTCGGCGGCGCCGCATTGGCCGTCACCGCCGACATCACACGGCCGGACGACTGCCGCCGGATCGTGGATGGCGCGCTGCGCGCGTATGGCAAAGTCGACGCGCTCATCAACAACGCCGCGACGATCGAACCCCTTGCGGGGGTCGCCGATTTGCGCGTCGAGGACTGGAGCTACCAGATGGCGGTCAACGTGTTCGGGCCGCTGATGTTGAGCCAACTCGCCATCCCCCACCTGAGACGGACGCGCGGCAGAATCGTCAATGTGACAAGCCAGGGCGCCGACATCGTCATCCCCGGCGCCAGCGCGTACGGCGCGTCGAAGGCCGCCCTCAATCGCCTGTCGAAGACCCTTGCGGCGGAGGAGCCGGACATTGCGGTGCTCCTCTTCGTCCCCGGCGAGGTCGACACCGCGATGCAGGCCGTGATCCGCGAGAAGGGTAAGGGCCAGACGCCGGACGAGATCCACCAGTTCTTCGTCGATCTGCACGAACAGGGGCAGCTCCTGCCGCCCCAAACGCCGGCGCAGGCCGGGGTAGCGCTCGCGCTGGACGCGCCGCATGCCTGGAGCGGCGAAGTGCTGCAATGGGACGACGAGCGTGTCCAGCAACTTGTCGGGTCACTCTAGGAGCCCGGCAGTGAGCGCAATTCCGACCTTCGTCATCCGCCCGTACCGTGATGCTGACGCGCCCGAGGTCGGCCGGCTGATCGCCGAGACCTACACCGCCTTCAACCTCGGTTTTGCCGAGCCCGACGAACTCCCAAAGCTGCTCGGCCCGTTCCGGAACGCCTCGTCGACCGAAGCCGCCCACCGTGAAGCCATCGCGCAGGTCATCCGCGCGCCCATCCTGTACGTGGCGGAAGACAATGGCGAGATTGTCGGCGTGCTGCGCGGGAGGAAAGGCCGGCTGGCGAGCCTCTTCGTCAGCGGCGACCACCACCGCCGCGGGATCGGCCGGCGGTTGGTCGAGTGTTTCGAGGAGGAGTCGCGCGGACTGGGCGTGACTGTCATTAAGGTCGCCGCAACGCTCTACGGGATTCCCTTCTACACCGCGCTCGGCTACCGGAAGACGACCGGCGTGCGCAGCGGCCGGAGTTTCGAGGGGCGGGGGCTGCCATACCAGCCGATGAAGAAGGTGCTGCGCTACGGCGACGACGGCCGCTGATGAAGTGGTCAAAGTGTAGCCGGACATCGCCCTCGCTCCGCCATGCGGAGTACGGGGCGCCGAGTCCGCCGACTGCGCTTTGGATTTCCATCCCCGCCGGCCCCTCCTTGCCCTCGAGCAGTTCGAACAGCGGCTTGATCGCCGTCATGTCGCCATCGATGACGCCCCGCGTCCGTGGTACGACTTCTACCAGGCAGTGGCAAAGTTGCTTGTCGAAGGAGACTATGGCTACCTTACCCATCTACCATGTCGACGCCTTCACCCGCCGGCTGTTCGGCGGCAACCCGGCCGCGGTCTGCCCGCTCCAAAGCTGGCCCGACGACGCCACGCTGCAAGCCATCGCGGCGGAGAACAACCTCTCCGAGACGGCGTTCTTTGCGCGGGAGAAGGCAGACCCCGGCGCGCCCGGGGGCGCGGCCTTCCGCCTGCGCTGGTTCGCGCCGCGCAAGGAGATGAGCCTGTGCGGGCACGCCACGCTGGCGTCAGCCTTCGTCCTCTTCACCGAGCTGGGCTACGGCGAACCGGAGGTGCGCTTCGAGACGCTGAGCGGCGAGCTGCGCGTCTGCCGTGACGGCGAGCGGCTGGCGATGGACTTCCCCGCGAAGCGGCTGGAGCCCGCGCCGGACATGGCGCGTGCGTTGCGCGAAGCGCTAGGCAGCGCGCCGGTAGAGGTCTTCAGAGTGACGCCCGGCCGCACGCTCGTGGCGCTGTACGACGATGAGGAAACCGTGCGCGCCATCCGTCCAGACTTCGCCCGCGTGGCCGAGCTGCCCGGCGCGCTCGGCATCACTGCGCGGGGGCGGGACGCCGACTGCGCGTCGCGCTTCTTCCACCCGGCCGCCGGGGTGCCCGAAGACCCGGTCACCGGGTCGCTGCACTGCGCGCTGGTCCCCTACTGGGCGGCGCGCTTGGGCAAGAAGCAGATTCACGCGCGCCAGGTGTCGCCGCGCGCGGGCGAGCTGTTCTGCGAGGATCAGGGCGCGCGCGTGATCATCGCAGGCTACGCGGTCAAGTACATGGAAGGGACCATCACCCTCCCGTAATCTGCGCAACCACACCGCCGCCTGTCGCGATTCCATCCGCTACGGCGAGGCGTGGGCCGCGCGCGGCTTCGCCGGCGTCACTTCACTTGCTGGCTGCCGCCCGGCGCGACTTGCTCACACATCTCTGAATGTTTGGCGAAGCGCTGCGCAACTCCCCTTCATCGGTCACGTCGCGTATCCCTGAGGAAACGTCGTGGGTCCGATTGAGTTGGCTCACCCTTCACCCCGCAGCAACCGCTGTTCCGCCTGTGCGTAGTAGCAGTGACAGTGTTGATCACAATTGAACAACCTCAATGGGAGGAAACCATGCCACTCGTCATCGCTCAATTGGGCCTCAGCCCCGACAGCTTGCGCGGCGAGACGGTCGTCGTCACCGGCGCTGGAGGTGGGATCGGCTATGAAGCGGCGCGGTCCTTACTCTGGCTCGGCGCGAATGTCGTCCTCGCGGAGATCAACACAACGACCGGCGCACGGGCGGAGCGCTCGCTTGCCGGCGAGTTCGGCCCGGAGCGCGTTTGTTTCGTTGGGACCGACGTCGGGGACGAGGCCAGCGTGGGAAATCTCTATCAGAAAGCCGTCGCGCGCTTCGGCAAGGTCGATGCGGTCATCAACAACGCGACGATCGCCGCGCTCGGCGCAGTCAAGGACCTGCCCATCGAGGAGTGGGACGCCAGCTATCGCGTCAACCTCCGCGGGCCCGTGCTGATGGCGCGCGCGTTCCTGCCGGGCATGATCGACCGCCGGCACGGTGTTTTCGTCTGCGTGTCGTCCACGGGAACCGCCTATCTCGGCGGTTATGAAACCTTCAAGGCGGCGCAGGCGCACCTGGCCAACACGCTCGACGCCGAGTTGGAAGACACCGGCGTGCTTGCTTTCACCATCGGGCCGGGGCTTGTTCCCACGGAAACGGCCTCGCGCGCGGTCGGCCAGCTTGCGCCCCTGTTGGGCATGTCGGTCGACGCATTCTTCGCGCAGAACAAGAACGCCATGCTGACTGCGGAAGAGGCTGGCGCAGGATTCGCGGCCTCGATCGTATTTGCCAGCCGGTTCAAAGGCTTGGAGATCTCGTCGCTCGCAGCGCTCAAGGCGGCCAAGATCGACTACGGGGCGGCAGAGGCGACCGGCGACGGCACGGCAATCGACGCCGGCCGCCGGGAGCAGGCACGCGGGGCGTGCGCGCAGGTGCGCAACACGCTCCAGCAGCAGGCCGCCGATTGGCGGCGCCGTTCTCTCTTCGAGCGGCAATGGGTCATTCGCGACTTCAAGAAAGCGGCCGGCATGAGCGCAGAGGAGTGGTTGGACGCGCTCGCGCAACTGAATTCCGCCCTCGACGACCAGCGCGAGGTGCCCTGTCCGCCGCTCGCAAAACTGGCCGGGTACTATGAGCATCTCGCGGAGCTGGCAAAGGGCTACGAGTGTGAGCTAAAATAATGGCCACCCCTCCCGGATGAAGCATGAGACGGGAGGAACCATTGTGACGGGGGAAACTGTGATGAGTCGTATGCGGGTGATGCTGGAAATCGGACCGAAGGGCAAGAAGGTGGTGGCCGTGGCGCCGGACTGGCCCGGCCTCGAACGCGGGGCAAAAACCGGGGATGCTGCGATCGAACTGTTACGCTCCTACGCGCAGCGCTACGCGCCGGTAGCAGAGCTTGCCGGCATGGCATCTGAGTTCGCAGTCGAGAGCGTCGAAGGCTTCGACGGAGTCGAAGGAGTCGACGTAGTCGAGCAGTATGCGGGCACGGGATCAACCGACTTCTGGGGCATCTCGTTCGCCCATTCGAGCATCGACAAAGAAGCGATGGCGGATGAAGCTTTGGAACGCGAGCTGGCGCTGATGCGGGCGTGCTGGACGTTCTTCTGCAGCGGGGCCCGCGCGGGGGCGGACGCGATCGGGATCAGATCGTGCGCCATGTTGTCGCCAACGAGCTGGACTGGGCGAAGGGGCTGGGGGTGCAGGCGCCGTTTGATGCGCTGCTGACCGGCGAGGAACTGAGCCTGCGCCTGCGGCCGTTTCGCGATGCCTACTGCGACGCCATCCGGTCGTTCCACTCCGAAGGCAAGATGGCCCGCACCTGGCCGCTCCGGTACCTCATCCGGCACACCGCCTATCACGCGCTCAATCATGCCTGGGAAATGGAAGACAAAGATCTGACCGCGAAGGGCGCGGCAGTGTCGTCCATCTGAAATCTGCCAGGACCGCGAAACCACTGAGTTAACCGTCCTTCCACAATGTTGTTGGCGCGCTGCAACCGGTGGGGTTTATGGCCTTCTTGCTGTGCGCGCCGTCCCCCCTTCCTCACGTTCAAGAACCCACAGGCGAAGTTGCCGCTTCCCGCTACATCCCTATACAAAGCTTGCCTCATTCTTGCGTCATAATTGTACGATACTCTACACTCGATTGCGCCCCACATGCTATGATGGCTCCGTAGTTATCCTCCCAGAGGCAGCCGGAGACCTCACCCACGCATTTCTCCGGCGCCGCCACCTCACGGATGCCGCTGGCGGTTTGTCTTGCCTGGCCCGTATTCACGCGCCCAGGCAGGGGAATATCGGAGGCCCGTTCATGTCCCGACGTCCCACGTGGACACGCGTCGTTAGCATCGCGATCTTGCTGATGCTCCTGGCCAACACATTGACCCCGGCATTTGCCGCCGAACCGCTCGGCGGCGCCAACTCCAGCACATTGGCTCGCGAGCCACAACTGACCCCTGCGGCCATCGGAGACGGCACGCTCGATGGCTTGCAGTTCCCCGATCCCACGGAGAGCCTCGCGCTCGTCGAGCCTCCCGCAGTGAGCAGCGACGGCGCCGCGCGCCTCGCCTATCCCCTGCTCTTCCCGAAAGGCCGGGGCATCGCGCCGGACCTCGCGCTCGAATACGACTCGGGCGGCGGCAATGGGTGGCTCGGACAGGGCTGGGACCTGTCCGCCGGCGAGATCAGCGTCGACACGCGCTGGGGCGCCCCCTATTTCGACCCGAACTGGGAGAGCGAAACCTACCTCCTGAACGGCGAGATGCTCATCCCTAACTCGCTCGGCGCCGCCTGGGAGCCGCGCCTCCCCGGCGACCGCCAGGACTACACCCGGCAGGTGGAACGCGAGTATCAGCAGATCATCCGCCACGAGACCCCCGGCGAAGGCACGAAGGGCTACTTCTGGGAAGTCCACGACAAGGGCGGAAACGTCTACTGGTACGGCGGCCTGCCGGATCAGGGTGGCCCGGACGGTTACAACTACCTCGACGAGGACACCAGCTCCTCGCTGACGCCGACCATTGATCGCTCGGCCATCGTGACCGACGAAGACGGCAACGGCGTCCGCTGGCTGCTCTCGGCCCGCCGCGACGTCGGCGTCAACCAGATCACCTACGGCTACACCACCATCCACTACACCTACGGCGCGAGCGGCTGGGTGGCGACGCCCAGTTGCGCCTCGTCGGCAGACACCCTCTGCGCCAGGCACACCTACCTCAGCAGCATCAACTATACCGAGGCGGCCGACGTCGCGCCCGCGCCCGACGGCGACGCCCAGTACCAGGTCGTCTTCCTGCGCGAGTCGCAGGTCAATCCCGGCGGCGCGGTGCGGAGCGATCCGATCGTGGACGCAATGGGCGGTTACGTCGACCTGACCAACGACCGGCTCGCGCGCATCGAGGTGCGCTACGGCCCGTACACCGTGCTGCCCGACCTTGACGCCGACGGCAACGAGCAGCGCCCGCCCCGCGCGTACAACCAGTTGGCCGTCCGTTACGACCTGGCGTACACCACCGGGCCGTTCGGTAAGTCGCTCCTCAGCAGCGTCAGCCAGATCGGCAGCGACCAGGCGACGGCTGCCGCGCACACCTTCACCTACTACGACCGCGTCAAGACTGGGCCCGACAGCTACGACGGTTTTGCGGCCGCCGCAGACTGGAACACCGGGTCCGACCTCCCCGACCGCCTGCTGCTCGACAGCAACGCGGCCATCGGCGCGCTCGGCTCCTCCGAGAGCAACTCGGGCGAGGGCCACGCCTATATCGGGTTCAACCCGATCTCTGGGTCCAAGATCGGCTCGTTCGGCGGCTCGCTCCAAATCGGCGGCGGCGCAACCGAAGCCATCGCCGAGTGGCTTGACATCAACGGCGACGGCCTGGCGGACAAGGTCTACCGCGACTCCGACGGCGTCGATGGCGACCTGAACGACGTCAACCGCAACGGGCCGATCCGCTACCGCCTGAACCAGGGCGGGCCGGGCGGTTCCGCCACGTTCGGCGACGAGAAGACCGTCACGGGCATCACGAAGCTCTCGACCGAAGGCAATTTCGGGATCGAAGGCGCGTTCCAGGCATTCCCCGGCGTCACGGTCGCGTTCGGCCTGGGCGCGGAGCTATCGTGGGGCGAGGCCTACTTCAGCGACGTGAATGCGGACGGGCTCCCGGACTACGTGAGCGGCGGCCAGGTGTGGTTCAACCGCCTGGACGGGAGCGGCGTCCCGCTCTTTGAGCAGGGCAGCGCCAACACGCTCGTGCCGATTGAGGACGCAAGCGCGAACATCGCCCTCCCGCAAGGCGTCCAGGATATCCAGGCCCAGCTAACGGCCGCCAATCCCCTGGTCGACACCCTGCGGCGGTGGACCGCGCCCTTCGGCGGCACGATCTCCATCGTTGCGCCCGTCAGCCTCAACCCGGCGGTCGGCGATTCGTCCGACGGCGTGCGCGTCGCCATCCAGCATGAGGCGACCGAAATCGCGGCCGCCAACCTGTTGGGCACAGGCTCGCAGGCATTCACCGGGCCGATCGCGCGCAACGTGGCGGCAGGCGAACACATCTACTTCCGCCTGGGCTCGATCAACAACGGCGCAAACGACGAAGTGGAGTGGAGCCCGACGATCACCTACACGGCGATCGACGGCATCGCCGACGTGTCGACCGTGCCGACCGACGTCAACGGCCTGTCGCAAACCACCTACATCGCAGGCAACGACTTCGTCCTCTCCGGGCGCCCGGACACGCTCGTGTTCATGCCCTACCAGGGCACCGTGCGCTTCACGGCGACCCTCGACAAGCTACGCGCCACCACCGACGACCTGCAGGTCCGGCTGATCCACAATGGCAGCCAGATCGCGGTGGCCGATGCCGTGCTACCCGCGGCCTTCGTCGGCCAGAAGACCGTCACCGCGGACTTCAACGTGGCCGCGCCGGTCGTGCCGACCGATCCCGAACAACCCGGGACGCAGGACTATGTCACGGTCAAGCTCGTCACCGACACGCCGGTCGACATCCAGGCCGTCACGTGGAACCCCACCCTCGCGTATCTCTCGGCCATCGACCGGGACGGTCAGCCGAAGGACCTGAGCAAGGGGCCGGTGGCGTTCAACATGGCGCCGGAAGTCGAGTTCTACCCCAATCAGCAGAAGGTCAACTCGTCGAGCGCCGTCTCGCTGCCATGGAGCCCGAGCTCGGACACGACCCGCAATGCGACGGTCGTCTTCAACCGGCAGCCGGAAACCCCCGAGGGCACAGCCGTCGTGTCTGTCAAGACGCGCGATGGCGTGATCGCCCGCGGCAGCACCGTCGTCCCGTTGTCCGTCGGAAGCTCGCAGTTCACCGCCACAGTCGCCCTGAACGCCGCCCTCGTTGCGGGAACCGATTACTGGTTCGACGTCTCGATCCGTGACGCGGCGCTCTCGGACAAAGTATCGTTGGCGAAGTTCATCCTCACGACGGGCACGCCGGCCGACGATGTCACCCCGCCCGCAACCCTCGTGTGGACCGGGCGCCAGGGCATCTTCCCGCTCGCCTACCGCAGCTGGGCAGTGGCCGGCTACAACGGCGACGGCGACCGCGCGACACAGCCGATCAACGAAGCCGACTTCGTGATCGACACGAGCAACTTCCCCGACGAGATCGACGTGCCGGAGGGCTTCAACGACCCCGACTTCAATCCGCCGGAGCAGGACAAATCCTACGCCTACCTGCCCGCGACCGAGCTGGAGGAAATCCCCGGCCAGCCCACCCCCATGCCCACCGTGGTGTGGGTCGGCAACCGCGCCAACCTGGCTGCCTCCGCTGCCCGTATGCGCTCGTCGCGCCTCGGCGCAGACACACTGGACTTGGGCGCCGGCTCGGGCGGGTCCGGCCGCGCGGTGACGCGCATCAGCGTGACCGCGCCGAGCGCCAAGCTGGCGTTCGGGGTGGGGCCGCTGGGCGCCTCATTCGGCGTTGCGCCCAGCTTCGGCCTGGTCGACTACATGGACATGAACGGCGACGGGTACCCCGACATCGTCACGCCGGGCAGTGTCACCTACACCACCCCGCGCGGCGGTTACCTGTCGGGCAGCAGAAACCCGGGCCAGCTCGACGTCACCAACCAGGACCTCACCTTCGCGCTCGGCGTCGGTTTTGAACAGGGCCTCGTCGACATCACTGCGAACGCGAAGGGCAAGACAAACGCCACGAAGGGCGGCTCGGCCGGCAAGGGTGGCGACTCCAACGACTCCGGCGGCGGCGTCGGCATCGGCGTCAGCTTCGACGCAAGCTGGACCAGCCCGAACGCTTCCGGCCCCGCGGACTCGCCCATCGTGGACGGCGTCACCAACGATCCGCAGTCCACCTACGGCGACCAGGTCGGCGAAACGGGCGAGGTCGACGGCCTGCCCGGCGACACCGCGCCGATCCAACTCGTGCTGACCGACGTGAACGGCGACGGTCTGCCCGACCGCGTCTTCACCACCCCGAACGGCGTCTTTGCCCGCTACAATCTCGGCTACCGCTTCGCCTCCGCGCCGGTCAAGCTCGCCACGGGCGGGTTCGAGTCGCAGGAGTCCTACGCGGGCGGCCTGTCGCTCGGCTTCTCCACGCCGTGGGCCGACTTCTCCGGCGGCGTTTCGCTCAACTGGAACGTCGACCTCGCCCGCTACTCGTGGATCGACGTGAACGGCGACGGCATCCTCGACCAGGTGCACAAGATCAGCAACAGCGCGCCGCCGAGTGTCGCCTTCGGCACGGGCACGGGCGTGCTGGCGCCGGTCACCTACGGGCAGATGGCGTCCGCGCAGATCACCGACGAGATCAGCGCGGGGCAGCAAGCCTCGCTCGACCGCTCCACCGGCCTCGGCGGCCAGTTCGACTTCACCGTCGGCATCGGCCCGCTGTGCATCGTGGCGTGTTACCTCATCATCAACCCCGGCGCGAGCTACCAGAACAGCATCAGCTCCACCGAGGTCGACCTGCAGGACGTGAACGGCGACGGCTATGCCGACTCGCTGCAGACGCTCGACGACGACAAGCTCGTCGTGCGGGAGAACAAGCACGCCGACACCAACCTGCTCGCGACCGTCAGCAACCCGCTCGGCGGCACCTACACCATGACCTATGCGCGCGACGGCAACACCACCGACTACCCCGATTCCGTGTGGTCGATGGTCTCGGTCGAGGTGAACGACGGCCGCCCCGGCGACGGCGTGGACGTGCGGCGCACCACCTACGCCTACGAGGGGCTGAAGTACGACCGCCTGCATCGCTCCGGGCTCGGCTATGCAACGGTTACGGAGACGGAGATCGACACCGCTGCCAACCCGCAGGTCGCGCTCCGCCAGACCCTCCACGAGTACCTGAACGCCAACATCTTCGTGGCCGGCCTGGAAACGCGCACCGAGGTCATCGACCCGGCCAACGGCGGTTACATCAAGGGCGCCAGGCAGACCTGGGTGCTCCGAGACGTGCGGGGCGCAGGCGCGAACCTCAACGCGCTCAACACCGTCGCGTCGCTGGGCTACTCGATTGCCCCGCTCCTCACGCAAGTCGTCAGCGAGGTCGGCGACGGCACGCCCGGCGGCGTCGGCCAGTCTTCGACCACGAACCTGACCTACAGCGATCTCGGCGACGTGATCCGCCAGGCGGATCTGGGCGAGGACGACGACCCGAACGACGACGTGGTGGCCGACTACACCTACTCGCGCTGCGACATCTCGTCGACCATCGGCTGCGCGGGCGACCAGCCCCACGACAGGCCGTCCCCCATCTGGAGCGCCAACCTCTGCCCGACCTGGGTGAGCCTCCCGGCCGTCATCACGATCAGCAACGGCAAGTCCGGCCCGGACCTCCAAATCTACCGCCAGCGCGACGGGCGCGGCGCATTGTGCGACAACGCCTCCGTGACGCACCTGGAGGAAACCATCGGCAACGGCCAGGTGGCCGAAACCGAGCTCACCTACGACGCGTGGGGCAGCTACGACCGCATCGTCTACCCGCTCGGTCAGAACGGCCGGCGCTACGCGGTGCAGTACGTCTGGGACCTGGACGGCCACGCCAACATCGGCCAGGTGACCGAGTACGACCTTGACCCGTCCGCAGTGGACAACTTCCTGGGCGACGGGCTCCAGCCGGGCGACCTGTACACCGAGGGCCTGACTTCGGTGGCGACGTTCGACACCCTGTCCAACCGGGTCGCCACCCGCACGGACGCCAACGGCAACGTCGTCAACTACACCTATGACGCGCTGGGCCGGCTCGCCTCGGTCAGCAGCCCCGTGCCGACCGACCCGCAGCCGCTCGTGACGTTCGAGTACTTCGTGAAGCCGAACGACCCGCACGCGGTCGCGCGGCACTACGATGCCTTCCATCCGGGCGACACGATCGACACGGCCGCGTTCGCGGACGGCGTCGGCCGCGTCGTGCAGACGCAGAGCGACGCGACGCTCTACAACGCCGCCGGGCAGCCGACGACCGTCGGGATGATTGTCAGCGGGGCCACCTTCTTCGATGCGCTGGGCCGCCCGTACCAGCAGTACAACCCGACCCGCGGGATCGTCCCGCTCGGCACGTTCGAGACGAACTCGCCCCTGCCCGACACGAAGTACACCGAGACGGTGTTCGACTTGTGGGACCTACCCAACATCGTCACCGCGCCCGGCAACCGGGTTACCACCATCGCGTACGAATACGGCCAGGTCGGCGGCGCGGGGCCGGTGCTTTACCGCACGACCGAGACTGCCCCGAACGGACGCCAGACGGTGACCTACACCGACTTCCGCGACGTCGTGCGCGCGGTCGACGACGTGCCGGTCGGCGCAGCCATGCAGCGCACGCTCTACCGCAGCGACGGCATGGGCCAACTGCTCCAGGTTGTCGATCCGAACAACTTCGTCACGACCCACACGTACGACACGATGGGCCGGCGCACCTCGACCAGCACGCCCGACGGCGGGCTCGTCGAGTACGCCTACGATGCGGACGGGCAGCTCGTCAGCAAGATCACGCCCAACCTGCGGGCCGGCAACGCGAAGATCGAGTATCGCTACGACCTGCACCGGCTGACCGCCATCGACTACCCCGGCACGGCCGACGACGTGAGCTACGCCTACGGCCCCATGGGCGCACCGGACAATGGCGCGGGCCAGGTTGTCCGCCAGGAGGACGGGTCGCGCATCCAGATCAACGCGTACGACCCGGCGGGCAACATCGTCACCCAGGCCACGACGATGAAGCTGCACAACTGGACGCCGGCTGCGGATCAGAGCCAGTTCACCTGGACGACGCGCTGGGAGTACGACGGCCTGCGCCGGCTCAAGACGATGGTCTACCCCGACAGCGAGCGGCTGACCTACGGCTACGACGCGGGCGGCCTGGTGAACTTCATCTCCGGCGAGGAAGACGGCTACAAGACGATCATCTCCGGCTACGACGCGGAGGGGCAGCCGATCTACACGGACATCCCGTGGACCTGGCCCTACGAGTACCTGCGCGACCGGCAGTACGACGAGTTCCTGCGCCGCCGGCTTGACATCTACGGCAACTCGGCGACGACTGAGCTCACCTACGACCCGAACACGCAGTGGCTCACCAACCAGGTGACCTTCTCGCCGAACCGGCCGTTGGGTGGGCAGCCTTCAATCTACACGGAGATTCAGGATCTCGCCTACACCTACGACGCGGTCGGCAACCCGAAGACGTACAGGAACAACATCCCCGACCCGACTTCCAGCCTGTTCAGCGGGCCGACGTCGCAAACGTACACCTACGACCCGTATGAGCGCCTCGCCTCCGCGACGGGCGAGTGGAAGCAGACGAAAAACGACACGCGCAAGTACACGCTCGCGCTGACCTACGACACGCGCTGGAACGTCACAGGCAAGAACCAGCAGGACTGGATCGAGTCGGGCAAGAAGAAGCTGACGCAGAAGGAGACAACGTACTCGTTCACCCGAGCATACAACCAGCCCGCGCCGCATCAGGCGACCGGGGTCGGGAACACGAAGTACACCTACGACGCCAACGGCAACCTGACCGGCATCCTGGACTCGAAGGACAAGTTCATCCGGGAGATCCGGTGGGATGCCGCGGACCGGATGCGACTGGTGAGCGACGGCGCGTCGAACACCGAGTACAAGTACGACGACAGCGGCCAGCGGGCCATCGAGCGCGGACCGCAGAGCGAGACCGCGTTCGTGAACCCGTGGGTCACCGTCCGCAGCGGCAGCAACATCTGGAAGCACATCTGGGCCGGAAACGACCGCCTCGGCACTCAGCGTGACGACGGCGGCGTCCAGGAGGTCAAGCAGTACTTCATCCACAAGGACCTCCAGGGCAGCGCGAACATCGTGACCGACATCTTCGGCGTGACGTTCCAGCACCAGGAGTACTTCGCCACCGGCGAACCCTGGGTCACGGAGAACAACACGGTCTTCCGCACGCCCTACATGTACGGCGGCGGGTACGTCGACGAGGTGCGCAAGGTCACCAACTTCGGCGCCCGCTGGTATGACCAGAATCGCGAGCTCTTCTACTCGCCCGACCCGGTGCTCTCGGACAGCCCCGGGCTGATCGTCTCCGCGCCGTCGCTCTCGTCCGCGTACGCGTTTGCCGGTTCCAACCCGCAGCGGTACGTCGACCCCAGTGGCGCGCTCTTCACCGAAGCCGGCGCCAAAGCCTACATCAAGGCGAACTTCCAGGACGCCCGGTCCATTGTGGCGAAGAACCCTGCGCTGCGTGGCGACATCGCGGAGAACCTGAACACGCGGCTCCCGAAGTCGTTCGTCCGCCTCGGCCTCGACATCGAGAAGGCGGAGCTGCGGCAGAAGCGGTTCAAGATGATCGACGACGTGGCCAAACCGTTCGTGGAGATCAACATCTCCACGCGAGGTGAGCCTTAGCCCCGGCCTCTTCTGGTCCAAGACCGTGCGGAAGGGGAAGGACGCCAACGCCGGCGCCCAGGGTGCGCAGGGCAACCAGGGTGCGGCCAACGCGAACGGCGGACCTTCTCCGACTGCGTTCGTCGACGCCGTCGCCAATCGCGCCCTGACTGAGGCGCTCAAGATCGCAGGCGGCGTGACGCCGGGGCTGGACGCGAACAACGGCGCTCCCCAGCGACCGGCGCGCCCCTCCTCGCAGGCGCCGCAGACGAAGCCCGTCCGCGCAAGCGGCAGCTACTAAGAATGCCTAACAAAACCCAGCTTACAGGTGGTGACCAGCAGTCATGGTAAGCTCGGCGCATGGCCAAACCACTTGTAAGCGACGAACTGTGGGCCGTCATCGAGCCTTTGCTGCCGTCGGAACCGGCGAAGCCGAAGGGCGGACGGCCCCGGGTTGACAATCGAGCGGCGCTGACCGGCATCTTGTTTGTGCTCAAGAGCGGCATCCCTTGGGAGATGCTGCCCCAAGAGATGGGCTGCGGCTCGGGCATGACCTGCTGGCGACGCCTGCGGGACTGGCAGGAGGCCGGCGTCTGGGATCTGTTGCACCAGACGCTCTTGGAACAGCTGCAAGCCGCCGAGCAGATCGACTGGAGCCGTGCGAGCTTGGATTCGGCGAGTGTGCCGGCCCCCGGGGGGGCGCGCACACCGGACCGAATCCGACAGATCGCGGCAAAGCGGGCACGAAGCGCCATCTTGTGGTCGACCGGCGGGGCATCCCGTTAGCCATCCGCCAATCGGCGGCCAACGTGCACGACTCCAAGATGCTGGAAGCGACGGTCGACGCCATTCCCGCCGTCAAAGGGCGGCGGGGGCGGCCCCGCCAGCGCCCGGTCAAACTGCATGCCGACAAGGGTTACGACTACCCCCGCTGTCGCCAGGCATTACGCCAGCGGGGGATCCGGCCCCGCATCGCCCGCAAAGGCATCGAGTCCCGCGAGCGGCTGGGGCTGGGCCGCCATCGCTGGGTCGTTGAGCGGACACTCGCCTGGCTCAACCGCTTCCGCCGCTTGACCGTCCGCTACGAGCGGCGGGCCGATATTCACCAAGCGTTCTTGAGCCTGGCCTGTGCCCTCATCTGCTGGAAATTCGTCCAGCAAGGTGAGTTTTGTTAGGCGTTCTTAGTGCCTATCCGAATAACCCTGATGCACGAAAGGCGATCAAGGCACAAGTGAAATGCAAGAACGCGATGTAGTTTTCAGGCTTCTTCTCCCAGCGGATCAGGATGCGTCGAAAGCGATTCATCCAGCTATGCGTGCGTTCGACCACCCAGCGCCGGGCTCGGAAGCCGGCCTCGTGCTTGATGGCCTGCGCTTCTTCGCCGCGAGCCTTGATGTGGGCTGTGAACCCGAATTCTGTGACGGTGTCACGCACTTGCTGGTAGTCGTACCCCTTGTCCAGGCACAGTCCTTGCGGCTGCTCCGTCATGGGCTCAGGACGCGCCACGATCACGCTGTCCAACGTCGCGCGAACCAGTTTCATGTCGTGGCGGTTAGCTCCGGCGACGGCCAACCCGACGGGCACGCCATGGCCTTCGGTCAACAGGCTGCGCTTAACGCCTTCTTTGCCGCGGTCGGTCGGATTGGGGCCGGTTTTTTTCCCCACCGAGGGGCGCTTTGCTCATCGCCCCGTCCATACTCAACCAGTCCCAGTCGATCCCTCTCAATTCGTCAAAGCGTTCGACGCCGCTTTGCCAGAGCTTCAGGAACACATCAGCTTCGACCCACGCCTGAAAGCGATCATGCGCCGTGGAATGGGGCACCAGTTCAGTCTGATCCAGCGCCTGCCACTGACAACCCGTCCGCAACACATAGAAGATGGCGTCAGCACAGGCCCGGTCAGCCTGGCGTGGCCGACCACCACCGAAGCGATGAGTATTCACATGTACCGGTAAGAGGGGCTGCAACACCGCCCACAGCGCATCGGAAATGCGAAAGCCGGTTGTCGTTGCGTTATTCGCCGTACGGGCACGCGTGCGCTTCGTCGTCTCGTTCTCACTCATGCCCGCCAGTGTACTACAAGCTCAGTTATTCGGATAGGCACTAAGAACGCAGCGCCGTGTCCGCCGTCACACTGCGCTTTCCCTGGATGATGTCGTGAATCCGCCGCGGGTCGACGCCGATGCAGAGCGCGAGGCGATGCGCAGTCATCTCCATCGGCAGCAGAAACTCGTGCAGCAGTATCTCGCCCGGATGCACTGCCAGCATCATCTCGTCGTCCATAACCCCTCCTCAGTGGTAGTCCGTGATCTCTACCTCATACGCATCGCCATCAAGCCATTCAAAACAAATGCGCCATTGGTCGTTGATGCGAATGCTGTATTGCCCAGCCCGTTCTTCTGCCAACTTCTCAAGGCGATTTCCAGGCGGCTCGCGCAGGTCATTGAGCTTACGAGCCACGTTCAGGTACTCCGGCTTTTGCAAGGCGGGTCGGCGAATCGCGCGAGAGTGAGGAGCTCGGCTTGGCTGCTGGTAACTCTGGCAGCGTTGCTTGCATGCGCCCGGCCGGCGGTTCCGGGTGTTGATATCCCGTTGCCGCATCATGCCGATGGGCGACTCGATCACCGAGGGTCTGTGCGACACGTCCAGAAACTGCTCGGTCCCCGAACTTATACTGCCGACTGCGGGTGCGGGCCTAGAGCCTGTTAGGCACTTTGCACCATCAAGGTTACGAAGCGCTGCGCCATGAGCATGGCAAAGGCCACGAAGTGCAGCCCGGCCAGCGTCTCGGCCAAGCGTTCGTAATCGCGGGCCAGCCGCCGGAAGCGCGCCAGCCAATCGAAGCTGCGTTCCACCACCCAGCGGCGCGGCAAGAGCACGAAGCCGCGCTTGGCGGTGGGCAACTTGACGACTTCCAGCCGGATGCCCTGCTGTTCAGCGTCGGCCGCCGGTTGAGCGCCGGTGTAGCCTTGGTCCACGAAGGCCAGTTCGGCCGCTGCCCCGGTGACTTCCTGGATTTGCGCGGCCAGTGCGGCCACCTGGGCGCGGTCCTGTTCATTGGCCGGGGTCACCAGGACGGCCAGCAGTTGGCCCAGGGTGTCCACCGCCAGATGCACCTTGGAACCCTTGCGCTTCTTGTG
>JALOOB010000422.1 GCA_025454635.1 Anaerolineae bacterium | reverse complement strand
GCGCCAGTGCCGCAGCGCGCGCAACTGGCTGCGCGTATCGGGGAGATGGAGGAAGGTGTTCATCAGGGTGAAGGCGAACGCGTACGGTCCGCCGAGCTTGACCTCCGCGAAGTCTCCTTCGATCAACCGCGCCAGCTTGCCCAGCCCGCCCCATTCGATCTTCTGCTGCGCCCGCGCGATCATTTCGTGGCTGCTCTCGATTCCCGTGATCCGGTGGCCCGCCTCCGCGAGTGAGAGCAGGGCGCGCCCGGTGCCGCACCCAAGCTCCAAAAGCGGCCCACCCGCTCGGCCGGCGTACGCCTCCAGAAGCTCCAGGTCCTCGTCATAGTCCGCGTATTCGTCGTCAAAGAACCGCGCGATGCGATCCATCTCGTCGGGTAGATGCGTCACGGAACTCTCCTTCGAAAGCTGTGTTGCCGCGCGCTAGTCTATCACGAACGAAGGTAATCCCCGCACCTTGTGTCGATCCGTCCAATCCTGTTATGATTTGCGCATGATGTCTGAACCCGTCATCCGCATCAAGCGCAGCGCCGCGCGCAGGCGCACAATCTCGGCGCGCCTTGTGGACGGCGGCGCGACCATCGAAGTGCTCGCGCCCGCCGGCGCCACCGACGCCGAGCTTGCGCCGATCATCGAGCGGCTGAAGGAGCGCATCCAGCGCCGGCAGGTCAAGCGCGAGACCGCGGACGATGCCGCGCTGCGGCGCCGCGCGCAGGAGCTCAACCGCGAGTACTTCGAGGGGCGGCTGCGCCCTTCCGAGGTGCGCTACGTGACAAACCAGAACACGCGCTACGGAAGCTGCACGCCGGCCACCGGCGTCATTCGCATTTCGCACCGCGTCGCGACCATGCCTGCATGGGTGCGCGACTATGTGCTGGTGCACGAGCTGGCGCACCTGTTGGAGCCGAACCACGGCGCGAAGTTCTGGAAACTGGCCAACCGCTACCCGCGCACCGAGCGGGCGCGGGGCTACCTGATCGCCGTCGGGCTGGAGGGCGACTCGGATGACGCGCCCGCCGCAGACGTAGGCGATACGGACGAGTCCGGCGCCGGAGGCGCCGCATGATGGAAATTAGCGCGTTCATTTTTGACGTCGACGGCGTGCTCACCGACACCGTCGAGCCGCATTACCAGTCGTGGGTTCGCCTTGGAGCGGAGGAGGGCATCGCGCTTGCGCTGGACTTTAAGGATCAAATGCGCGGTCTTACCCGGCCGATGTCGCTGCGGCTCTTTCTTGACGGGCGGGAGGTTTCCGATGAGGTCGCGGAAGACTACCTGCGCCGCAAGAATGACTATTTTCTCGAGTCGCTCGACCAACTGACTGAGCGGGACTTGCTCCCCGGCGTGCGCGCGCTGCTGGAGGACCTGGCGCAGCAAAACCTCCCCATCGCCATCGGGTCGGCCAGCAAGAACGCGCGCGAGGTGGTGCGCCGGCTTGGCATCGACGGTTTCATCAGCGCGTACGCGGATGGTCATTCGGTGCAGCGGAGTAAACCCGCGCCCGACGTCTTTCTCGAGGCCGCGCGCTTGATTGGCGTAGAGCCGGCTGCGTGCGTCGTGGTGGAAGACGCCGAGGTGGGCGTCGACGCAGCCCACGCCGCAGGGATGCGCGTCATCGGCGTGGGCCCGCGCGACCGCGTCGGCGGCGCGGACCTCGTCGTCGACACGCTCGCCGGCCTCACCCTTGGCCGCATCCGCGCGGCGCTGAACAACTGACGCAAACTTTCACGACTCACTATCGAGGCAACTATGCGCCTTCTCGCCACCATCCTCTCTGCGCTTTCCGCCTTCTTCGGCGCGCTGCACTTCGTCCGGCTGCCTTCGCCGTGGGGCACGCGCCTGCTGATTCTGCGCATTGCCGCCGGCGCGCTCTCGCCCGTGTGGACCCTGTATGGCGTCGCGGCGGCTCTCTTCGGGTTGAGGCAGCGCCGCCCGTTCGTCGTCGTGGCCGGGCTGTTCGGCGCAATCGCCTCGGCCCGCTACATCCTCCGAACGCGACTGGCCACGCAGGGTTACCGCGCGCCGGTCTTCGACGCGCTTGCGACGCCGGTCGAGCTGCGCCGTGATGTTGTCTTCCGCACCACGACCTTGCCCCACGCGGTCGAGCCGTGCGACCGCCCGGTCTACGCCGACCTGTGGCTGCCCGGAGAGGGCATTGCGCGGTCGGGCGTCGGTGTGGTCTACCTTCACGGAAGCGCCTGGTACCTGGGCGATAAAGGGCAGATGACCGGGCCGGTCTTTCGCGCGTGGGCCGCGGACGGCCACGTGGTGATGGACGTCGCGTATCGGATGTGCCCGGAGACGGATGTCCGCGGCATGATTCACGATGCGCAGGCAGCCGTTTCGTGGTTGAAGGAGCACGCGTCGGAGTTGGGCGTCGATCCGGGCCGCATCGCGCTTAGCGGCACGTCCGCGGGCGGACATATTGCCCTTGTTACGGCCTACACCGCGGATCGCTTGGACGTCCACGCGCCGGAGTTGGCCGGACGGGATGTAAGTGTCGCGGGCGTCTTCACGGTAAGCGCGCCCATAGATATGCAGGCAATGCTCGCCCACCATCCGGCGATGCTGGCCACCGCTCACCCACAACCGGGACTGGCATACGATCCGCTTACCGACGCAGACCCGCTGGTCCCGCCCGGACCTGGTGCGTCGCGCCGCGCGCGGATGCGCTGGGAGCGCGCTCAGACGCGGCGCATCAACGGCCTGCTGCGCGATTTGCTCGGCGGGGCCCCTGAAGACACGCCGGAACTGTATGCGCTGGCCACCGTGGGCACGCACGTGCGTCCCGGCCTCCCGCCGACGCTGATCATCCAGGGCGACCAGGACGCTCTGGTGCCTGTCGGCGCGGCGCGCGATCTGGCGCAACGGCTTCAGGGGGCCGGAGTGTCCGTCACCTACCTCGAACTCCCGCAAACGGATCACGGCTTCGAGATTGCGCTGCCCCACCTCTCACCGCCCGCGCTGGCCGCGGTCGCGGCGATCAAGCGCTTCCTGCGGACGATGTAACCGCGCCATCTTGTTAGAGCGCGTACATTATCGGCCCTTTTCCTGCGGCATAATGGGGCGGCAACCTGCGAAGCGGAA
>JALOOB010000421.1 GCA_025454635.1 Anaerolineae bacterium | reverse complement strand
GCCCCATCACCCACGGATCGAGCCAGGCATCCGCGCCGGCGAGCGCGACGAGACGGTAGTCGTCCGAGACGCGGTAGGTCAGGGTCATTGGCTGGTAAGCGACGATTACCTCCCAACCGTTGCGCTGTCCTCCGCAGCCAGCGCGCGGGAAGACCGCGCAATCGTCGAACTCCATCTGAGTGGGCGTGACCGTCATGGACGAGTAGAACGGGTCGTTGAGCGCGAGACGGGCGGCAAGGTCGCCGGCGGACGCGCGGGCCGGGCGTGGCCGCGGGAGTGGCGGGAACTTCGGTTGCGGCCGGGCCGCGCGTGTCGAAGCGGAAGGCGTCCGCGGGGACGCTGCCGTCGAGCGCGGCGAGCGATTCGACAAACGCGCCGCTTTGCAGGTTGAACGCGCCGAGGCTTACCCACTGGCCGGGGTTCGCGGCGTAGTCGACGATCAACTCCTGAGGGGCGGGGTCTTTGGCCGCGCGATGGACCTTGATGGCGCCCTTGCGCGTCTGGTCCGTGTCCGGGTTGCCGCACCACCAACCATACACTTCGTATAGCCCCGCGCCCGGCAGTTCGGGCCGCGCTTCGGCCACGGACTCCAGGCCGGGCAGGGCGAGGAGGCAATCCGGGCCGTAGTTCTGGCCGCCGTCGAAGTAGTACCATTCGCCGGCGAGGGTGAAGTTTGAGTTATCGACGATGATCTCGCCGGGGGCGGCGGTGGGCAGGGGCGTCGCGCCTGCGGCGGGCGCGGGTCGGTCGAACGCGAGGGTGGCAAAGATGCGGCGGATGAGGTCCGCGCTCGCGTCGGACGCGTCGGCGGTTTCGGCGCGGGCGGCGAAGGTTGCCGCGGCCAGTTCCCGGTAGATCTGCTCCCAACGCTGCGGGCCGTCGGCGGCGACGGTATGGCAGGCAGGCAGATGTCCGTCGGCGACGGCGAGCGGGGAGTAGCGCGCGCACGCGCCGCCAAATCCTTCACCCCAGCGCAATTCAATTCGTCCCTCCGGCCCGGACAGGTCCATCCCCTCCACCGACGCGCCCGGATCGACCGTCGCCTGGGTCGCGTTCCAGCCGGGAGGGAAGCGGATGCTGAAGCCGGGGTCAGCGACGGCCAGCGATTCCCAACGCGCGGTCGACACGAGGTCGCGGGTCGCGGTGGGGGCGGCGGTGGGCGCGAGCGTAGGCGCAGGGGCGGGGGGAATGACCGTGGGCGCGAGCGTCGGCGCGGGGGCGGTGAGAGGCGGCGGCGCGCAGGCCACGAGAACAAGGGTCAGGGCGAGCAGAACGGCGGTTACGTGTGCGCGCATGGGTGACGCCTCGCTTTCAAGGGTCTCGACGCGCGCCAGTGTACCACTTTCGGGCCGGATGTTGAAGCGCGCTTAGAATTAGGGTAGAATCATCGCACTGAGACTTTCGTCATAGAAATCAAGTGACGTAGACAGGCCACCGATGGCACGTTCACGACTCGGCGCGGATAGCACTGCCTGGCCCATTCTGGCCGGCGCAGCGTTGCTTGTCAGCCTGTACCTGCTGACCATCCCCGGCTACCTCCTCTTCCACAGCGTGGCCGAGATCTTCGCGATCGTGATCAGCGTTGCGGTGTTCACACTGGCATGGAACAGCCGGCGCTTTTCCTCGCAGCACTACCTGTTATTTGTGGGTATGGCCCTGCTCGCGGCATCCGCGTTCAACGTCCTGCATGCGCTGAGCTACGAGGGGATGGGCGTGTTCCCCGAGCACGACGCGGATCTGCCGACGCAGCTCTGGCTGGCGCGGCGCTACATCGAGAGCGTTGCGCTGCTCATCGCGCCGCTGTTTCTCCGCCGGCGGCTTAACCCGACGGCAGCGCTCTTCTGGTTCGCCGCGGTGACCGCCGCGCTTCTGGCGAGCATCTTCCTCGGCTGGTTTCCTGCGGCATATGTGACCGGCGAAGGGCTGACACCGTTTAAGGTTGTGAGCGAGTACCTCATCGCCGGGTTCTTTCTGCTTGCCGCGGCGTGGGTGCACCGCGAGCGGCGGGAGTTCGACCGCGGCACCGCGGCCAAGCTGATCTGGGCGCTGGTCATTTCCGCGGCGGCGGAAATTCTCTTCACGCTGTACGTCGGCGTCTACGATTTGCCCAACCGTCTCGGCCATTTCCTGACGATCGTCGCGTATTACCTGATCTACCGCGCCATCGTCGAGAGCGGCGTCATCAAGCCGTACGAGATGCTGACGGACGCAAACAAGTCGTTGTCGGAGAGCGAGGCGAACCTGCGCGCGAGCGCGGCGCGTCTCGAAGCGGAGGCGGTGGCGCGACAGGCAGCGAACGATGAACTGGCCGCGAGCCGCCGCGAGCTGCAAGGGCTAGCGCGGCGGCTCGTGCACGCGCAGGAGGACCAGTCGCGCGCGCTGTCGCGGGAGATTCACGACACCTCCGCGCAGGGGATGTCCGCGCTCAAGCTCGGGCTGCTGCGGATCAAGCGGAAGGCCGATTCGCCAGAAGTCGTCGCGCAGGCGGCGGCCGAGTTGTTGCGGATCGCGGACACGGTGGTCGAGGATTTGCACCGGCTGTCGGTCAACCTGCGTCCGTCGAGCCTGGATCGTTACGGGCTGGCGTCCGCGCTGGAGCAGCTGATCGAGTCGATGCGCAGGCAGACGGGCATCGAGGTGGCGTTCCACTCGGAGGGCATGGAGGAACGACTGCCCGACGACGTGGAGACGGCCCTCTACCGGATCACGCAGGAGGCGACGACGAACATCGCGCGTTACGCGAAGGCAACCCGCGCGAGCGTGTCGCTGGTGCGGGAGCCTGCGGCGGTGATCCTGGCGGTGGAGGACAACGGCGTGGGGTTCGACGTGGCGGAAGCGCTGAGCCGCGGGCGGCTGGGGCTGCTCGGCATGCGCGAGCGAGCGCAGATGCTCGGCGGGACGTTCACCGTGATGAGCCAACCGGGCCGCGGCGCGAGGGTTTGCGTATCTGCGCCGCTGAACGGACGCGCGGCAGTGGACCGGTGCGGGACTGAGCCGGATGCGGAGGGCAGGGGATGAGCGCAGTATTCGTATTTATGAACGTGAGCCTTGACGGGTATGTGGAGGGGCCGGGGCACGATATTTCGTGGGCGCACGGCGATTCGGAGCCGTTTGCGCGGGAGCAGGGGCGACTGGTCGAAGCGATCCTGTTCGGGCGGCGCACGTACGAGTTGATGAGCCAGTTCTGGCCGACCGAGCAGGCGCGTCAGGTGGCGCCGGAGACGGCGCGTTTCATGAACGAGAAACCGAAGTACGTGGCGAGCCATACGTCGTTCGAGCCGGCGTGGGCGGGCGTGACCGTGCTGCACGAGGATGCGGTGGCGCAGATACGCAATCTCAAGGGGCGCAGCGGGGGTCGCATCGCCATT
>JALOOB010000113.1 GCA_025454635.1 Anaerolineae bacterium | reverse complement strand
TCTCCCGCCTCATGGGCGATCACGATGACGAACTGGCCGGCCTTGGCCTTGCGCGCCACGTGCGGAGCGTTCACCACCACGAGCTTGGTGACGTCGCTCAGGACTTGCTTTTCGAGGATGTTGTACATCGCAGCTTCTCTCTAAGGACAAATGCTACCGGTTGCGCCGCGACATAACTCGCGACAAACGCAGCTTACCGCAAGGCGCGCAAAAAGGCCATGACGCTTATCACATTTGAGATAAAAAGCACGAATCACTCGGTGTGCCCGCAGCGTCGCAGAGATAACGGCCGCGGATCTACTCGCCGTGTATCTGACGGATGAGCCTGCCGTCAGGGCCGACGATACGGGCGACGCACTGCATTCGCTGTTCACCGCCGTAACGCCACAGATGGTATTCGCGCCGAATTTCATCGAGCGCCGCTAGCCGCTCCAGTGGAGAGCGACTTTGCCAGTACTCGAAATCGCTGCCGACGTCGTGAAGTTGTTTCCTGGCAACAACCCTAGCGATTCGTCTTTCCTTCACCATCGCGCTTCTCGGGCGCCCCCAACTCCTTCAAGTCAGCCAGATCTGCCTCTCGGCCGGACGCGGCCTTGTTCTGCCTCAAATGCTTCAAATCAATAAACTTGACTGGCGTGTCGTCGACTATCGACTCGACCCGCGCAGCGTAGCACTCCGAGAATACCACCCCGTCCGCCGAAGTGATGAAGTCTATTCGGCTGGGTGGATTCCCCAATTGCACGACCTGGCCTTCTACGGAGAAATCCTCAGCCGTAAGACCAAGCGACCCGAACCCGAAGTCATCCACCGCCTTCACCACTCGGCGGGCGTTGTCAACGCTTGCCTCAACCCAGATATCAAGGGCTTTAGTGTACCGGGGATGACCGTGAAACGCGACCGCATAGCCGCCGACGATCAAATACCGAACATCATTGGCATTCAGAGCGCGAATCATGTCCAGAAAATCGGACCCAAACACCCTCTACGATCCTCGGCGGCAGACCGACCAAAAAGCCGGTCTGCCGCGCTCGCTCACCTTACCAAGCTGTCTTCAGGAACCGCGGCAGGTCGACTGCCTCGCGCGGCCCGACCTTGATCTGCCAACCGGCCAGCTCTTCTTCCAGCTCGCCCATCAGCACCGCCACGTGACCGGGGATCACCACCTTGCGATGATTGATCTTCTCGGCGACGCCCGTACCCTTGACGGCCTTCGCGATCTTCTCGGCGTCGAACTTGCCGGCCGCCCAGGCAGTCAGCACGCTCATGCCTTCCGCATCCGCCACGAGCAGCCACGCCGGCTGTCCGCTCGACTCCATCTCGTTCGCCACTGCGAAGTAGGTGATGGAGAAGTTCGTGGTCACCAGCACGGGCGATTCCGCAGTCGGCTTGTTGATCTCGTAGATGCCCGGCTCGACCTGGATCGGCTTCTGCGGGTCGGTGAACAGGTTGGCGCGCAGCACGAGGAGCGGATAGACTTCCGCCGGCTCGAACTTGCTCAGCACGACAAACCCGGCATACTTGGCGACCTGCTGCCCCGCCAGGAGCATCTCCATCCCCGGCTCGGCCGTTCCCAGGTACGGGAACGCGATGACCGGATAGCCCAGCGGCCGGAAGTTCTTCTTCAGCGCGAGGCGGCGGAGCTGCGTCAGCGCGGCGAGCGACGCGCCGAATGGCCGCACGGCCGGATCGAGCACGAGGTCTTCGACGCCGGCAGCCACCAGCTTTTCGGTCAGCTCGGCCAGCCCCTGCAACGTCTCCGCGCGGACGACCAACGGCGCGCCGGCAGCCTTCGCCACCGGAGCCATCGCTTCCCAGTTGGCGGCCGTCGCGGCGCAGAGCAGCGGCTTCGAGCCGCTTGATTTCGCCGCGCCCGCTTCGAGAACCTTCGGGTCCTCGCTCACGAGGATCAGGGGCAGCGCTGCGGCTGCGTTGACCGTGGCAACGGCCAGCGCAAACGCGGTCGGGTCGCCCGACGCGCACTCGACCGCGAGGCCGTCCACGCGCAGGGACATGCCGACGTAGTCGACCTTGTAGTCGGCCACGGCCTTCGCCAGCGCGGTGATCTCCGCCGCGGGCATCGTGTCAAGCACGCGCACGAACACGCCCGCCGGGTTGTAGAAGGTCTTCTCGTGGCGGAACAGCACGGTCTCGTTGCCGACCTTCACCTCGCGACCGTCCGCCGCCAATGTGATCAGGCGGATGGGCGGCGCGGCCGCAGCCGACAGCTTCGCCTTCGCATCTTCGCTGACGTACTTGCAGGATGACAGGTCCGCCTGCTTGGCGGCCAGCTTCATCGCGAACGCGAGACAGGTGGGGAAGCCGCATTCTTTACAGTTGCCGTGCGCCTTTTCGGCGGGATCTTTGCTGCTGCCGGGCAGCAGCTTATAGATTTCAAGACCACTCAGGGCCATGCTACACGCTCCTTGTCCTTACGCCGCCGCCAGGGCGCCGATCATTAGCTTGATCCGCCGCACTGCTTCAGGATGCCGCAGCACGACCATGTCCGCACCCGACTCGACCAGCGCGGCCGCAGTCATGGCTTCCCAGTTAACCGCACGCGTCGCCCAGTCGCCCCACGTGGCGGGCACGCCATCGGCCGCGCGCGCTTCCTTTGCGCGCCACGCCTCTTCGCCCGGTGTCACTATCATGGGCTGCTGGGTCATGCCATCGCCCTGCAAAGCGGCGAGGCGCAGGCGCTCCATGACGCTGTAGCCGTACTCGATGCCGTAACCCAGCGCGCCGGTGGTGGGATCGATGACGATGCGCTCCATCGGCATGCCCATGTCGTGGATCAGGATGTTGAGCTGCTTGGCGAGGTTCACGTCCATCGGCGTCTTGGCCGTCACAAGGTGGCCGTTTGCCATGGCAGCCGCGACGATCGTGCGATAGTTCTTGTCCTCGCACGGGCCGAGCAGCAGCTTTTCGCCTGCGCCTTCCTCCGCGCAGCCGACAAGCACCTCGTTGTCCAGCTCCGCCTGACCGGGGCCGAGGACGATGAAGGGCAGCTTGCAGGCTTCCAGCGCGCAGCGCAGCGTGGCGCGCGCGGCCGCAGCCGTGATCTTGTTGCCCGCGGCGTCCGTCTGGAAAAAGCGCAGACAGATCACGTCCGCCCCGGCAGCCTCGGCAGCCTGAGCCCACAGGCCGGGGTCGTTCAACGCGTCGCCCCACGCCTGCGCCAACGCGGCCGGCCACTCGTCGCCGGGGTTGCGGCTCCACACTTCGACCGCCACCAGCGGCTGGTTCGGCGCCTGGCCCTCGAAGCCGAGGAACGGCAGGGTGGACTGTCCGCCGACAACGGCGGCCTTCGAGCGGGTGCCGCCATCAGCGGCCGTCGCGCCCACGGTGACGGGTCGGATCGTCCCGGCCCATTTCTCGAGGGGAGTTTCAACCGTTACGGGCATGAGAATAACCTCCTGGATGTAGGAACGACCTTGCGCCATGCAAATCGGCGCTCGTCGGCCATACGGATGTTACAAAGCGGTGTAGGGGCGACTTGCGGTTGCCCCTTCGTGCGCATTCCTTACTATGTGGCGCCTACCAGTACCGTTCGACGTGTATCTGGCCGGCTTCCTTCTTTGTATGCTCTTTGTATCCCTCGCCCTGCAGCAGGGCGACGGTATCGTCGATCATCTGCGGACTGCCGCACAGGAAAATATGGGTGTTATCGGGCGTAGGAGCAAAGCCCCATTTCTGTTCGATCGCGCCGCCTTTCCACAGATCCTGCACGTACCCCACCTGTCCGGGCCATGCCACCGGCTCGGTCTGGGGGCGACTGATCACCGGCTGGTAGCTCAGGTTCTTGCACAGGTGTTGGAGCGTCAACAACTCCGACCGGTAACCCAGGTCCCATGAGTGCCGCGCTCCATGCAGGACGGCGAACCGGCGCGGCCCGCCGCAGGTAAGGTGCGTCGTCAGCATGCTCATGTACGGCGCGAGGCCCGTGCCCGTGGCAATCATCACCACGTTTTGATCCTCGGGCACCTGGTCAAAGGTAAACATGCCCGTGATCTTCGTGCCCAGCCACACGCGGTCGCCGATGTTAAGCGCAAAGAGGCGCGGCGTCAGGGACCCCGACGTGACCAGCGCAACGTAGAACTCCATGTACTCGCGCGTGAGCGACGACGACGCCACGGAGTATGCCCGGCGGATCAGCTTGCTCGGATCGGCCGGCGGCGGGTCTTCCGGCTCGGACATGGCGCAGCGCGGGGCCGAGCCGGGGAGGCCGAGGACGGCGAACTGGCCCGGCGCGAACGCCGGCAACTGCCACCCGTCCGGCACGACGCGCAGAATGATCAACCAGGGCGATATTTCGGTCCGCAGGGCAACAACAGCATTGAGGGCAGGCTCAGGCACGCTCGTCTCCTTCTTTGGACACTCCATCCTTCACAGAACCGGATTATACCCCGAGCCGTACCAGATGTTAACGAGCATGTAGGGGCGACATGCTGTCGCCCTTCGCGCGGGAGCTCTATTTCTTCGGCAGGTTATACCGCTGCCGGAACAAATCCATTGGCGTCGGCCGCGCCGCGTGCATCCCCTGCGCCTTGATGTACTCCGGCCCGGCCAGCGCCTTGACCACGTCGCGCAAATTGAGGATCGAAGCGGGCCAGCTTTTGCCCCCGGCGTTGTGCATAAAGAAAAGGTGATCCACGCCCATGTCGGCCATCAACTGCACCGAGGCCGTCAAGGGGATGTCGGCCGGGGCTTCCGGCACGTCCTCGTCCATAATCTGCGCCGCGGTGAACTCGCTCGCGCGCTGGCCGTGTGTGAACGCGACCGCCAGCATCCGCTCGTTGATCCACCCGCGCGCGTCGCCGTCGTCGTCCATCACGATGACCGCCGTCCACCCCTGGTCGATCATCTGCCTGGCAAGCTCGGTAATCGGTTCAGCGAGCTTACACGTCGGCACGCCGATGCGCATCACGTCACGGACAAGAAGCAGTTCACTCATCGTTTTCGTCTTCGGTGTCGTATTCGGCAGGCTCTTCGGCCACGGCCACTGCTCCGCTCGACTGGTTGTAGGCCTGGTCCGGCTGAATCGCGAGCCGCAGGCCAATGCTTCGCAAAAGCGCAGTCAGGCTTGAAAGTTGCGGGTTGCCGTTTGGCGACAGCATCCGGTACAAATTCTCCCGGTTAAGCTGCGCGTCCCGCGCCACCTGGCTCACCCCGCGCGCCTCAGCGACATTACGAAGAGCTACAAGGAAGACGCGTGGGTCATCATCTTCCAAAGCCGCATTAAGGTACTCAATCTCAAACTCAGGGTCGCGCAAATCCTCGAACAAGCCGACCTTATGATCAACCCACGGTTGACTCATGACATCCTCCGCTTGAAGTCCGCCCAGTATGCCTGCGCTTGCCAAATATCGCCGGGCTGCGAACGCTTGTCGCCTCCACACAGCAGCAGGACTATCGTGTCGCCATAACGGGCAAAGTACACACGATACCCAGGACCAGACGCGATGCGAAGCTCGCTAACTCCCTTGCCGACTGCCTTAGTGTCGCCGAAATTGCCCACGGTTAAGCGTTCAAGCCTGGCTTGCACCCGCGCCGCAGCTTTTGCATCGCGCAACCGGGTCAGCCACTGCCTGAACGGGCTTCGGCCTTCTTCAGTGATGTAATCAAGTACGGTGATATCTGCCATGAGTGTAGCTCAAAAGCTACAACTTGTAAAGGTGCGACAAGTTGCAGTAGGTTCGTAGGGGCTACCTGCAGTCGCCCTTCACGCTTTGCGGGCGATCAAGGGCGACTGCAGGTCTCCCTACAGAAACGTTGCTTAGAACATCGGGTCCATCATCAGGGACGGATGCCCCACCGTCTCCAGGTGCGCGAGCAGCCCGTCGACATCGGTGCAGATCGTCTCGTCCGCGATCTTGCTGATCAACTCGGGGTCGCCCTCGCGCTCGCACACGGCCTGAAGTTCTGCCGCCATCGTCTGCTTGAGCACGGAGGACATCCACACCACGCGCTGGAAGCCGCCGTCCGCCGAGATGAACTTCGGGCTGGTCAGGTAGTACTTGCCCACGCCCATCACGCCCGGCGTCTGGAGGCCGCCGCCGGCCATGCCGGCCAGCGTCGAGAAGGTCATGCCCGCGGGGGTCATGCTGGTGTCCTCGCGGCTCACCACCATCACGCCATTGGCCTCGGGGATCAGCATCACGATGCACTCGAAGCAGCCGCAGGCCGTCATCGGCGCATTCATGATGGAGTACATGGAGACTTCCTGGACCGTGCCGTTCGACTTCTGCTGCGCGATCTCGTTCAGCCCGCCGAAGATGCCCTTTTCCTTATCGATGGTCGTGCCCTTGCGGATGGGCTGGTTCGGGCCGGTCGGGTTGATCTGGTAGGAGGCCGCGCAGTCCAGATAGTTGTACGCGCCGCACAGGCCCAACCGCTGCGGGCTGACCAGGCACAGGTGCGTCGGCGCAAACGACTGGCACAGCGTGCAGGTGTAGAACTCGTCCACCGCCTCGTCGGTCATGTCGGCCAGGCGATTGTTGCGGTAGTCGTACGCATCGCGCGCCTTCTGCAGCCACTCCGCGTGCAGCGCCGGGTCGGTAATGATCTTGACCTGCACCTTGTCGACGATCGCGCCGAAGTCCGCCATAAAGCGGGCGTGCAGGATTTCGCCGAAGTGCTTGAGCGCGAAGCCCTTCTCCGCCGCGGCCTTGCCGATGCGGATCCAGGTGATGTCGCGCTGGCCGATGTGCTGGATGCCGCTCGCGCCGTTGACGAAGTAGTGGATCTGCCGCTCGAGCACCGGCTCGAAGTCCTTCTGCATCTTGCGGCCGGCCACCTCGACGAGGATGCCCATGTCGATGGACGCCTCTTCCGGCAGGTCCTCGAAGCTCGGCCCGATCACTTCGATCTTGCCGTCCTCGACCTGGTCCATGTCGATCATGCGGAGGTACTCGAACGCCCGGCTGTACTTGCCGCCGAACTCGACGCGCATGTCCTTCTTGCGGACGACCTCGCCCTCGAACGCCGAGCCGTAGGGCACGGGGATCGGGACTTCGGTCATCTTGATCTTGACGCCGCGTGTCTCGATGCACTTCTGCACCAGCTTCTCCGCGCGCTCAAGGTCAGTTGCGCCCTCGATCTCGTTGAAGGGCATGGAGATGACGTGCTCGTAGGTGGTCACGCCGGTCGGCAGGATTTGCGGGATCTTGGTATCTGCGATGACCGGGAAGCCGTAGTTGATGGCGCCCGCAGCCGCGGCGTACTTCAGGTCGTCGACCTCGCCCAGCGCCAGCACGAACGCAAACACGCGCGCCCGGTTGTAGAGCAGGATGTCCTTCGCCTGGCCGCCCTTCATGCCGCCGAACGTCAACGCGGAGCGGGTGGCGAAGCCGATGGGATAGATGGCGGAGAGCGTGTCGAGGCCGAACGGCACGATGTATGTGTCGTAGCCCATCTCCACACCCTCTTCCTGGAGCTGGTGGATGATCGAGCGGCCGTTCACATTGCCGCATAGGAAGGTGAGGATCGAGCGCTTCTGGAGCTCGCGCACGATCTTGACCGCGACTTCGTTGCTCTTCGCGCAGCCGACGATGGCCGCGAAACCGGGCATGCGGCCGTCGACCAACTGGATGCCCCAGGCGCGCAATTGCACGTCGTCAATGGGGCCGTTCAGGTAGCCGTTCCCGCCCGCACCCGCGCCGTCCGGGCTGGTGAAGGAGCCGCCGGCCATGTGGAAGCCGGGGATGCGGCCCGGTTCTTCGCCGTAGACAAAGCGGACCGCTTCGATGATCTCGGCCGACAGCAGCGTGGACATGCCCGAGTCAAGCGTCTCGCCCAGGTAGGGGGTCCAGCAGTTCGCCGTCGGAACGGGATGGAGCAAGTCCTTCGCGTGTTCGAGCACCGGCTTCAACTCGCCGAGCTTGGTGACTTCGCGGCCGGTCATGCCGAAGATAGTCGGCAGGTAGTAGGCGGTGTTCGGGAAGGCGACCGCGCAGTCCGCGCCCTTCTCGGCAATCGCCTTGTTGAGCAGATCCTCCGCCTCTTGCGTGATCAGGTTAGCGCCGCGGATGGCCCGGGTGGCAATATATCGAGACATATCTGTCTTTCTCCCTTTAGCGATTGTGGATTGCAGATTGAAGCTTGAAAATTCCTCAGAATCTTCAAGCTTCGATCTTCAATCTTCAATCATCCATACAACTCGGCCATCTGCTGGTCGACCGGCTCGGTGAGGAACCCCTCGATGGGCTGGTCGCCGGATGCGCCGTGGCGGGTCGGATCATAAGCGGGCAGCTTGAGCGCCGCGCGCTTCTTGTCGATGTGTTCGAGCGTCTTGCTGACGATCTCAGTCGCCTCGGTCACGAACTCGAGCTTGCCGCCGAAGCGCTGCTCCCACTCGACGGTCATGATGTCGGTCACGAGGTCAGAGAACTCGACCGGGTTGCGCACGCCCATCATGACGTACGCGCCCGACGCGGCGCAGTAGGTCGCGATCGCCAGCGCCTTCTCGCTCATCCACTCGGGCGCGAGGCCGACCGCCGGGATGTCGCTGATATCGGGATGTCGCTGATATCGTCGCCCAGGCCGCCCTCGGTCGCCATTTGGGAGAGGACCGTGAGGATGCGGCTGTTGTCGACGCAGGAGCCAAGGTGCAGGACCGGCGGGATGCCGATGGTCTCGCAAATCTCGCGCAGGCCCGGCCCGACCTTGTCCAGCCCGGCTTCGCCGCGCAGGTAGCCATACTTGCCCGCCGCGATCGCGCCACAGCCCGTCGCAACCACGAGCACGTCATTCTTCAACAGCTCGGTGATGACGTCCATGTGGACCGCGTCCTGCGTCAGGCCCGGGTTGTTGCAGCCAACGTCCGCCGCAACGCCGCGCAGGCGCCCGGTGGCGATTGCGTCGATCAGCGGTCGGAAGGACGCGTCGATCAGCGGTCGGAAGGACGCGCGATACGCGCCGCCCAGCATATAGTTGAGATACTCGTGGCTGAAGCCGGGGACGACCTGCTCCGACGCGTTCTGCGGGATGCGGGTCTCGCCGCGCTGCGGGTACTTGTCGATCGCCCGGCGCACGATTTGCTTGGCGATGTCCACCGCATGGTGCTCGTCAAACTCGATGTGCGTGGCGCCGGTCATCTTGACCTTCGGGCTGGTCGTGATGATCTCGGTGTGGAAGTGATCGGCCACGCCGGTAAGCGACTGCATGATGCACTGCACGTCGACGACCATCGCTTCGACCGCGCCGGTCAGGATGGCAAGCTCCTGGTTGAGGAAGTTGCCCGCCGAGGGGATGCCCTGCCGCATCATGACTTCGTTCGAGGTGCAGCAGATGCCGGCCAGGTTGATGCCTTCTGCGCCCTTGCTCTTTGCGTACTCGATGAGCTCCGGGTCCTGCACTGCGGTCACGATCATCTCGGAGAGGGTCGGCTCGTGGCCGTGGACGATGATGTTGACCTGCTTCTCTTCGAGGCAGCCCAGGTTGACCTCGCCGACCTTCGGGCTGGGGGTGCCGAAGAGGATGTCGGAGATGTCAGTCGCCCACATGGAGCCGCCCCACCCATCGGAGAGCGCGGTGCGCACGCTCGCGAGCAGGATGTGCGACGCGTCCTGGTCGTCACCCATGTGCGTGCGGTGCAGCACTTCGACGACCTCGCGGTCGATGCCGCGCGGGGCCACGCCGTTCTCACGCCAAATCTTCTGCCGCTTGGGCGGGGCAACCGACAAATAGCTCAACTCGCCGCGCTGCTGGCCGAACTCGGACACGGCCTTATTCGCCACGTCCAGCGCCACCTCGGTGGCCGTGCGGCCCTTCGTCGGGATGCCGTGCTTCGCGGCCACGGACCAGAGCTTGGCCTCGTCGCGAATCTCGTAGCCCTGCGCCTCGCCCTTTGCCACTGCGAGCAGCGTGAACGCGAGGTCGCGGCCGTGGTCGGAGTGCGCTGCGGAGCCGGCGGCGATCGCGCGCGCCAGGTTGCGGGCCGCAATGGTCTCCAGCGTCGCGCCGCAAACGCCGACCTGGCCTTCCTTGGTCACGCGGCACGGCCCCATGAAGCAGTTCTTGCAGCAGACGCCCTTCTGGCCGCTGCCGATGGTGCACGGCGCCATGTCGTTCGCGCGGCTGAAGGAGGTCGGGATGCCCATCGCCTCCGCGTAGTCGAGGACATAAATCGCGGCCGGGTCGATGCTAGGAACAATCTTCTGCTTTGCCATTGAGTCAAACTCCTGTTGCCGTCTCTGCGGCCTAGCGCTTCACGTCGCGCGGATCGGTCTTCGCGACCCGGAAGCCGAGGCGGTCCCAGGCGGGATCGCGGCGACCGTTCTGCACGGGGACCGGCTGAGTCAGGACTTCCGCGCCGGCGGTGGCGATCGGATAGCCTGCCTCGTCCAGCGCGGCCATGATGGCGCCGGGGGTCACGAGCGCCGGGTCATACGACATGGCGACCACACGGAAGGCGGAGCTGGCAACGATGTCCGTCACGCCAGGAAGCTGGCTGAGGACTTCTCGCACCTTCAAAGTGTGATGGTCGGCCCACAAACTGGGCACGTTAAACTGGACCTTCTCCATGATGGGCGTACCTCCTTCAGGTTGGAGCTCGGGTTCGGGGATTGAGGAGGCAGCCGTCAGGGCCGCCTCATGTTGCGGAAGGCCGGCGACCTCGCGCCGGTGCTCAAGGTAGATCTCGCAGAAATCGCAGGTGATGTGGATCGGCGCGCAGCAGCAGGGGCTTCCCGCGCACTGCTCCCAGCACGACCGAGCGCCCATCAGGGCGGCGTCAAACGGCAAGGTGCAATCGGCGCAGGCAAGGTTCCAACCGGCTAATCGGCTGCTGCCGTTTGCCGTTGCCAACAACTCCTGCCTGATTTGCCAACATGTCTTCACGATGAGAATCCCGACGAATGCTGCTTGGCCGGCGGCTGGCTGCCTCAGACCAACATCGTGCAGTTTTGCACGGAGTCCATCGTTTTGCTATGACGCATATCATCTAACGTGAAAAACATCACGTTTGGCCGCATTTGAGCTGAAACAAAAAGCGCCTGACTCGCGTGGAATACGAGTCAGGCGCATCGTCACCTGGCCGAGGGTGCAGGCCGCCATCAGCCTGCGGCTATTGAGCCTAAACTTACTACCTGCGCCCCTTCGCTAACATGACGCGCGTCATGTACCAGGGTGTGGTGGAATTCTCAAGATCGCGCTTTTTTTCCCAGATGACGGAGAGACAAATGTAAGAGCGACCATACTCACGGTCGCACATCCGTACTATCATGCAAGGTCCACGCCACAAACCAGGGGAGGAATTCCCACGATGAGTTCCGATTACGCAACCGTCACCGAAAACGAGAACAACAGCGGGTGGCAGCGGAAGGCCGCCCTCTTTCTATCCAGCCAGGGCTTGTCGCTCTTCGGCTCGATGCTCGTGCAGTATGCGATCATCTGGCATCTGACCCTGACGACGCAGTCCGGGCTGGTGTTAACGATCGCAACGATTGCGGGCTTCCTGCCGCAGATCGTCATTTCCCTCTTCGCCGGCGTCTGGGCCGACCGCTACCCGCGCAAGCGGCTGATTATCCTGGCGGACGCGTTGACGGCCACGAGCACCCTGCTGCTGGCGATCATCTTCTTGCTGGGTTACCGCGAAATCTGGCTCCTGATCGCGGCCTCAGCCGTGCGCGCAGTCGGCGCAGGCATCCAGACGCCGGCGGTCAGCGCGTTCCTGCCGCAGATCGTTCCGCAGGACCGGCTGCTGAAGGTCAACAGCATCAACGGCACGCTCCAGCCCTTCATCGCGATCGCGGCGCCGCTGCTGGCCGGCACGCTGCTGTCCGTTGCGAGCCTCGAATCCATCTTCTTCATCGACGTGGTCACCGCGGCGCTCGCCATCGGCCTGCTCCTGGCGCTTCGCGTCGCGCCTCACGTGCGGGCGACCGCGCAGCAAAATACGGGATATTTTGACGACCTCCGGCAGGGCTTCCGCTACATCGACGGCCATCCTTCGATCAAGCGGCTGTTCGTCTTTTTCGGCTTTGCCTTCTTCCTCGTGACGCCGGTGGCGTTCCTGTCGCCGCTGCTCGTCGCGCGTTCGTTCGGGGAAGAGGTGTGGCGCCTGACCGCCAACGAAATCACGTTCTTCGCCGGATCGATCATCGGTGGCGTGATCATGACCGCGTGGGGTGGCTTCAAGAGCCACTTCAAGACCATCGGCTTTGCGTGCGTCTTGTGGGGCCTGTTGTTCGGCGCGCTCGGCCTCACGAACAACTTCTGGGTCTACCTGGGGATCATGACGCTTTCCGGCCTGCCCATGCCCATGTTCAACGTGCCGGTTACGACCATGCTGCAAGAGCGCGTCGCGCCGGACATGCAGGGCCGCGTCTTCGGCGTCATGGGCCTCATCACGAGCGCGGTCATGCCGGTCGGCATGGTCATCTTCGGCCCGCTGTCCGACTATGTTTCAATTGAACTACTGCTGGTAATCTCCGGCGCGCTGCTCGTCCTGCCCGGGCTGGCGATCTATCTCAGCCCGGATGACGAACGCGGCGTGCGCGCGTTCATCGACTGCGAAGCCCACCCGGAGGAATGCCTGGAGGCGTGAGGGGTTAAAACATCCGGTCCGCCATGACGATCGCTTCCGCGACCTGCGTCAGCCGGCGGTTCGTATCCTGGCTCTGCTTTTGCAGCCGCTTGAACGCCTCTTCTTCGCTCAGGTCGAGACGGCGCATGAGGATGCCTTTGGCTTTCTCGACCACCTTGCGCGCTTCCAGCGCCTCGCGCAGGTCGGCCACCTCGCGGCGCAGCGACTCGAATTCCTTGAAGCGCGTGAGCGCCAGCGTGATCGCGGGCAGAAGGTCTTCCTCCGCGACCGGCTTCATCAGGTAGGCGGAGATGTTGGCGCGCGCCGCCCGCTCGACGAGTTGCGCCTCGCTGTAAGCCGTGAGAAGGATGATGGGGATAGGCCGGTCACGCGTGATGCGCTCGGCCGCCTCGATGCCGTCCATGACGGGCATCTTAATGTCGAGGATTGCCAGGTCGGGCAGATGGCGCTCGGCCAGTTGCACCGCCTCGTCCCCGCCGCTCAGGCTCAGCAGCCGGATGCTCTCATCGTCGGCAATCAACACGCGCAGCGGGTCCATGCCAGCCCTACTTGTAGAAGGTCACGGTGGCCGTCGTCCCGCCGCCCTCCCGGCTCTCCAACCGCAGTGTGCCCGCCAGGTCCTTCTCCGCGAGCGTGCGCGCGATGCGCAAGCCCAGGCCCTTCGCGGTGGTCAGATTGAAGTCAGGCGACAGCCCGCGTCCGCTGTCGGAGATTGCGAGCGTCACCTGCGGCCCGTCCTGGCTGAGATCGATCAGCAGGTCGCAGGGGTAATAGCCGATGGGGAAGGCGTGTTCCAGCGCGTTCGACACCAGCTCGTTGATGATCAATGCGAGCGCGGTTGCCTGCTTCGAAGGAAGGAAGATGGGCGGCCCGGTGACCTCCGCGGCGATCCTCCGGTCCGGGCGGACGAAATGGCGCAGGGAGATGTCGCACACTTGCTGCGCGAGCGCCGTGATGTCGGTGAGCCGCAGCTGTTCGAGCGAGAGCAGTTCGTGAACGGCCGCGATGCTCTTGATGCGTCCAACGCTGTCCCGCAAGCTCTTCCGCGCGACGGGGCTGGGACTGGCGGACATCTCAAGGCTCAACAGATCGGCCACAGTCTGAAGGTTATTCTTGATCCGGTGGTGCATCTCTTGCACCAGCGCGGCCAGCGCGTCCGCGCGCCGCGCCTCCTCCCGCAGTCGCATGTTCTCCAGCGCAAAGCCGATCTGCGTCCCGACCGAGCGCAGCAGCGCCATCTCCGCCTCGCCCAGCGCCTCGTGCGTCCGCGCGCCCACGTGCAGCGCGCCGAGCGTCCGCTCGCGCGCGAGCAACGGCACGGCCGCGCATGCGCCGAGTCCGTTGCGCTCGTGGCAGCCGTCGCGCGCCACCTGCGGACTGAGCGAGATGATCTCCTGGCCGTCGGGCGCGAGGACATAGCCGAGAAAGCCGCAGCGGCATTCGCCGGGGATCATGTCGGTGTCGGTGGGTTCGAGGAGCGCGGGGTCGCCCTCCCGCGCGGCCAGCGCGTATTCGCCGGTAGCCGCGTCGAGGAGGTAGATGCGCCCGCTGTCGAGGCACAGCACCTGAAGCACCTGTCGCAGCGCAGCCCCGAGCGCGTCAGCTTCGGTGATGGATTGGTTGATGGCCGCGGACACGGCGAAGAGGGCAGCAAGCTCGCGCACTCGCTGCTGCTCTTCGCTGTCGCCCGAGTTACATGGGATCGAAAGGGGAGACGGGGACGCTGTCATGCCGGGTCCGCCTTGTCCTCAAGGTGCGCTCGGTTCGTGGCGTTCCCCTGCGGAGCGGGACGGCCTGGGTTTAGGAGGCCTGCTCGTCCTGCTTGGGCGCCTCGGTCGTCGAGGCCGCGGTTGCCGCCGCGTCCTTCGGATCTTCCTTCGAAGCCTCGCGGAATTCGCGGATGCTCTGGCCGATCGCGCCACCGATCTGCGGCAGCTTGCCGACGCCGAACACGATCAGGACGATGACCAACAGAATGGCCCATTCCCAGCCACCGAGATTAAACATTGCGGTTCTCCTTAGATTGGTCTTGCGATTCCCGGCGCCGGCCCGCAGCCGCCTCCAGGAAGGATATCATCTCAGCTAATGCGTCCGGGTCCGACTGCGCCGCGCCCAGACGCTGCGCCAGCGTTTCAGCCGCTTGCGCGGCCCACACATCGCCGGCAACGTTCAGCCAGCGCGCCATTGCGTCAAGCCGCCGCGCAAAGGAGGCGAGGCTCTCCGCATCGACCGGCGCAAGCCGCAGCGCTTCCAGCCAGCCGGCGAACGCCGGATGCCCGAACAAGGCGGCCGCGTCCGCAACGCCAAACTCGTCGAGCGCAGGCGGCGCGGCGATCTCGTCCTCATCGAAATCATGCGCCCCTTCAGCCTCGTCCGACAGCCAGATCAGCGGCGAGAACAGACGGTAGCCGACAGGTGTAGTAGCGCCGGCCTCCCAGTTCAATGCGAGCGCGCGCCGTAGCGCGCGGCACGCCAGCGGCGGCGGCGCTTCGAGCAGCGTCAGGCCGGGCGCGTCTCCATCGCCGGCGACGGAGTGCGCGTAGCCCACCCGGCGGCGCTGCGGCACATGATCCCCGTGCGCATCCAGTGAACCGGACGCATCGCGTAATCCGCCGGGATCGTGGATCAAGACGGTGAAGAAGACGGTGCGGTTCTCGCTCTCGTCCTCCCCGATGAACCACAGGAGTTGGCTGCCCAGCAAGTCGACCGGCGACATGAGCGTGCGCCAGCGCAGGCCGGGCGCATACCACGGCTCCCGTCGCGGATCATGGTCAGCCCGCTCTGCCACGCCGCTAAAGCGCATCTTCCGCAGGCTGCGCTCCGCGCTCGGGCTGAGCGACGGCGGCAGATTCGGCGCAAGGCTCGCCAGGCCGCGCAACGCAGCGGGCGAACGCATCCGGGCCAACTCGTCCAACGCGCGCCGGGCGATGCGCGCATCCTCTCCCTGCGCCAGCATCCGCAACAGCGTGGCCAGGTGCGGGCTCGGCTCCACCGCAGGCAGCGCGTCAAGCACCATGTCGACGACTTCGGCCGGCTGCTGGCCAAGTTGCTCGAGATATTCGACGACGCTCAGTGGCTCGTCGTCCATCGCGGCGATCAACTCTGCCAGCGACTGTCGCGCGGCCGCATCGGGGTTACGCAAGCCGGCGATCATTGCGTCGTCGATCGGCTCGCCCAGAAAGCGCTCCAGCAGCGTCACGGCCGCAAGCCGGGCCTGGTCGCTGCGCTCGTGTCCGCGCGCAACCGCGCGCAGCGCGGGCACGACCTGCTCGCGCGGGAGGTGGCGCGCCACCTGGCCGAGACCTCCGCGCAACTGCGGATCGGGCGTATCCAGTAAGCTGATCAGGTGATGAAGCGCGGCCGAGCCGTACGCTGCAATGGCCTCTGCCCGCTGTTGGACAACAACCGGGTCGGTGGTACGGCTCAGTTCAGCGAATGCCTCGTCCAGTGCCCGGCGCTGAAGCAGCCCGTTGAGCACCCTGGCTTCTCCGCTCATGCCGCGATTATAACATAAGGGCGCCGCACGATGGCAAACGCTGACGAGATACGCATAACCGCAGGCGAGAGCGTGTCGTTCCGCCCCGCGAGCCTGGCGTTTCTAAGCCGGACTCCCGTTCATCGGCAGCCGCGCGCCGTTCACCGTTGCGGCCGCGTCCGACAGAAGAAACATGACTGCGGCCGAGAGTTCTTCCGGCGTGCTCCAATTGGCGTTGGCCGGCGCCGGCGCGCTGAGCTTCTCCCGCTGCGCATCGATGGCCGCCACGAGCAGCAGGTTTGCCGTGACTCCCGTCCCCTTCAGTTCGTGCGCCAGCGTCAGCATGAGGGCTTCCTGCGCGGCCTTGCCGGCCACGTACGCGCTGTTCTTCGCGCCCGGCCGCGCGGCCAGCGGGGTGGACACCATGAGGATGCGGCCCCAGCCGTTTCGCTGCAGGTGCGGCGTGAATGCGCGCAGCGCATTGAACGAGGTGCGCGCATGCTGGTTGAGCATATTGTCCAGTTCGGCCGGCTCGGTCTGGAGCAGCGGCTTGCCGCCCGTCCACCCGCCGACCAGGTGCAGCAGCGCGTCGACGCGACCGAACCGTTCCGCCACCGCTTGCGCGGCTGCTTCGGCCGCAATGGGGTCCGACAGATCCACCCGGTGCGCCAGCACGCGCTCCGCGGCCAGGGCCAGGCCGAGCGACTCCACAAGCGCGGCCAGCTTCTCCTCGCTGCGCTCCAGCAGCGCGAGATTGGCGCCTGCCGCAGCCGCGTCGCGCGCCAGCGTGGAGCCGAGCGCGCCCGACGCGCCGGTAATCACAACGGTTCGCTTCTCCAAACTCATCAGCCACCTCCATCGACGTCGTCGCTCTATGCAAGGCCGTCATCGGCAAAGCGCCCGCGCCTCGTTGACAGTCCTTCGCCCGCCATGTTATCATGCCCCCGCCAGTTCGCCGCAAAGTGCCAACGCCAGGCGCGTGCGCCAGGGTAGCAGCCGCGTGCCTGGAACGTCCGAACAGGCAGAGGCGCCATGCGGATCCTGACGGTCAGCGATAAAGTCGAACCGGTCCTGTACGGTCCCCACATTCGGGATCGCGTCGGTCGACCTCGTGCTGGCCTGCGGCGACCTGCCGTACTATTATCTCGAGTATGTGGTCAGTCTGCTGGACGCGCCGCTGTTTTACGTCCATGGCAACCACGACCAGGTGATCGGGCGGGCGATGGCGGGTTTTCCGTCAGAGGGCAGCACGATCAGTTGGGGCACTAACTTGCACCTGCGACCCGTCGAGCATCGCGGATTGCTGCTCGGCGGGCTGGAAGGGTGCCGGCGTTATTCGCCGGATCGCCCCTTTCAGTACACCGAGACCGAAATGCGTTGGCAGGCGACGCAGCTTGGCCTCAAGCTGTGGGCCAACCGGCTGCGCCACGGGCGCTTCATCGACATATTGGTCACGCATGCGCCCCCGCGCGGCATCCACGACGACGAAGACGTGCCGCATCAGGGGTTCGAGAGCTATCTCTCGTTCATGCGCTCGCACCGGCCGCGGCTGCTGATCCATGGTCACCAGCACGTGTACAACCGGAACGCGGCTACGATGGAAACGCAATTTGAGGACACGCTGGTGGTGAACACATACGGCTACCGCGTGATCGAGCTAGAGCAGGACAAAGGCGGCTGGCAAGTCATCAGCACGCGCGCCGCCTAGCAGCGCCGGACGCATCAAGGGATCGTATGAAAACCATCGCCGTTTTCGGCAGCTCCCGGCGAGAGGAAACCTCGCCGTACTGGAGCGAAGCCTATCAGCTGGGCCGCCACCTGGCGACCGCCGGCTATGCCGTCCTCTCGGGCGGCTACGGCGGCAGCATGGGCGCGGTCAGCCGCGGCGCGGCCGAGTGCGGCGGGACGGTGATCGGCGTCACGTGCAGCCTGTTCGACCCGGCCCCATGCAATGAGTGGCTCACCGAGGAAATCAAGACGGCCTCGCTGATCGCGCGTATGACGACCATGATCGAGCGCGCAGACGCCTTCGTCGCGCTGCGCGGCGGCATCGGCACGCTGTCCGAGGTCACATTGGTCTGGAGCCTCCTGCAGACGCGCTCGCTCGGCGCGCCGTTAGTCCTGCTCGGCGCAGACTGGCGCGCGGTCGTCCGGACGTGGCGCGCTCACACCGATCTCGGCGGCTCCATCGCCAACATCGCGACCATCGTCGACACGCCGGAGCAAGTCCTCCCCGCGCTCAACGCGCCCCCAACACCTCCCGGCCCTCCGCCCGTCGGGTAACCGGCCCGGGGCAGGAGGGCGACAACGCTCGTTCCCGGTTTCGTTCGTCGTTAATCATCCGCTAACCACAAAGGATCAAAGACACAAAGTTCACGAAGGGTTCCTTCTAAAGGCCCTCGTGTAGCTTCGCTTCTTCGTGTCTTTGTGGTTAGCTGCGCATCTTGTTGAGCAAGGAGATTCTGATGGCAGAGAAGGGCGTCACCCCGCGCGCGGAGGATTATTCGCGCTGGTATACCGATGTGGTGCAGAAAACCGAGCTGGCGGACTACTCGCCGGTGCGCGGCTGCATGGTCATACGGCCGTATGGCTACACGCTGTGGGAGAATGTCCGCGATGGGCTGGACCGGCGGTTCAAGGAAACAGGGCACGTGAACGCGTACTTCCCGCTGTTCATCCCGATGAGCTTCCTGCAGAAGGAAGCCGAGCACGTCGAGGGCTTCGCGCCGGAGCTGGCCGTCGTCACGCACGGCGGCGGCAAAGAGCTCGACGAGCCGCTCGTCGTCCGGCCGACCTCCGAGACGATCATCGGCCATATGTACAGCCAGTGGATCAAGTCGTACCGCGACCTGCCGCTGTTGATCAACCAGTGGGCGAACGTCGTCCGCTGGGAGATGCGCACGCGCCTCTTCCTCCGCACGACCGAGTTCCTGTGGCAGGAGGGGCACACCGCGCATGCGACGGAGCAGGAAGCCGTCGAAGAGACGATCCGCATGTTGGGCGTCTACACCGACTTTGCGGTCAACGACGCGGCGATCCCGGTGATCCAGGGGCGCAAGAGCGAGCGCGAGAAGTTCGCCGGCGCGGTCAACAGCTACACGATCGAGGCCATGATGGGCAACGGCTGGGCGCTTCAGTCAGGCACCAGCCACTTCCTTGGCCAAAACTTCGCGAAGGCATTCGACATCAAGTTCCTCAACCAGTCGAACGAACTGGACTGGGCGTGGACGACGAGCTGGGGCGTAAGCACGCGCTTCGTCGGTGCGATCATCATGGCGCACGGCGACGACCAGGGCCTCATCCTGCCGCCGAAGCTGGCGCCCTACCAGGCGGTGGTCGTGCCGATCTGGCGCAAGGACAACGAGCGCGCGGGCGTCATGGAATACGGCGAGCGCGTCGCGCAAACGCTCAAGGCCGCGGGCATCCGCGTCAAGGTGGACGGCCGCGAGGAACTGAGCGCGGGCTTTAAGTTCAACGACTGGGAAATGCGCGGGGTGCCGCTGCGGATCGAGGTCGGGCCGCGCGATGTGGAGCAGAACGCGGTGGTCTTTGCCCGGCGCGACATTCCGGGCAAGGAAGGCAAGACGTTCGGCGTGAGCGTGGATGGCGTCGCGCAGGCCACTCAGGACATGCTCGATACGATCCAGGCCGCAATGCTGGAGCGCGCCACGACCTTCCGGGAGGCAAACACCCGCACCGCGCGGAGCTACGACGAGTTCAAGCAGATCCTCGAAGGCGAGGGCGGGTTCATCCGCGTCCACTGGGCCGGCACGGGCGAGGACGAGGACCGCATCAAAGAGGAAACGAAGGCGACGATCCGCTGCTTCCCGTTCGACGGGCAGGGCGACGGGGGCACGTGCTTCTACACCGGCAAGCCGGCGAAGGAAGTGGCGATCTTCGCCCGCGCGTACTAACGTCGATTTGCCACAGAGAACTCAGAGGAAACAGAGGCGGCTCGGAGTCCTCTGAGACCTCTGTGGCAGGTAAGCTTCTGCGTTATCTAACCCTGTAACCCTGCCGGCTTCTCTGATCGCGCCTCGATCATCTCTTCCATCCGCAGCACGGCCTCTTCGAGGGACTCGGCACGCGTTACGCAGCCCGGCAAGTCCGGACACGACACGACCAGCAAGTCAGTTTCCGGCTCGACCTCGATCCACACCTCGCGTCCCATCACCTTCAACACCCAGCCGCCCTTGTCCATCCGCCGCCTCGCTCACTTGAACCGGTACGTCACACCCGTTAACTCTTCCGACACCTGCCACAGCCGCTTCGCCACCGCCTCGTCGTACGACGCCGCGCTGGACTTCACCACCTTCGGATAGCCCCGCTGACCGAATAGGCCCGCGGGGCCGTAGTACTCGCCGCCCTGCGCGTCCGGCGACGTCGCGGCGTAGATCAGCGGCAGCGCGCCCATCGCGGCCGGCTGCGCCAGCAGCCGGTTCGACGCCTTCATCATGAACTGCCGCGCCTTTGACTCGGCCATGGTCGGTCCCACCGCCTGCAGGTTGGTCGACGCGTAACCGGGGTGCGCCGCGAGCGCCGAGCAGCGGGCGCCCGCTTCCTCGAACTTGCGCTGCAACTCATAGGTGAAGAGCAGGTTAGCCAACTTGCTCTGCGCGTACACCCGGAAGTCGCTGTAGCGCTCCTCGCTCTGCAGATCGTCGAAGTTGATGCGCCCGATAATGTGAATGCCGCTCGAAACCGTAACCACGCGCGCCTCCGGCGTGCGCAGCAGCAGGGGCAGCAGCAGCCCGGTCAGCGCGAAGTGGCCGAGATGGTTCGTGCCGAACTGCATCTCGAAACCGTCGGCCGTGCTGCGCTGCGGGATGGCCATCACGCCCGCATTGTTGATGAGCGCGTGGAGCTTGTTCTGCGAGGCGCGCACCTCTTCCGCAAAGCGTCCCACCGAGCCAAGATCGGCCAGGTCGAGGGGCAGCAATTCGAGCCGCGCGCTGGGCGTTTCCTCGCAGATGCGCGCAGCCGCCTCGCGGCCCTTCGCCAGGTTACGCACGGCGAGGACGACGACCGCGCCCCGCGCAGCCAGCAGCTTCGCCGCCTCAAAGCCAAGGCCGCTGTTCGCGCCGGTAACGATGACGGTTCTGCCGTCAAGACGGGGGATGTATTGGGCAACCCAGTTTTCGTATTCTGTCATGGCTTCTTCCTACCGGCGAATTATAACACTTGAGGAACTTCCTTCTGTAGGCTGCGTATAGAATAGCAAAGGAGACAACGGAGGATAACGATGGGACAGTTTCTCGTAACCGTGCTGATTAATGCCGTGGCGCTGTTTATCATCTCGCGGCTGAACCTGGGCCTGCGCATCAACGACCTCGGCCTGACGCTGATCGCCGCCCTCGTGCTCGGCGCGCTGAACGCGGTCGTTAGGCCGGTGTTGCAGTTCCTCTCGCTGCCGGTGACGATCATAACGCTCGGCCTGTTTGCGCTGGCCATCAACGCATTCATGTTCTGGCTGATGGGCCGCATCGTCGGCGTGCCGATGAGCAACTGGCTGCTTGCCTGGTTGGCGTACAGCATCATCGTGTGGATCATCTCCGCGCTGATTCGATAGAATTTCGACGGTCATCCCCCACGCGCCCCGACACAAGCCGGGGCGCGTTGATTTAACTTGCTGTATAATGCCCGCAAATTGCCGCGCGAGGTGATGTCGCATGCTGAGGGACGAACCGTTCGTATGCGTTATAGGCGGCTCCAATGTGGACATCCAGGGCTTTCCCGAGCGCGAATTGATTTACAGAGACTCCAACCCAGGCAGAGTCAAGATTTCGCTCGGCGGGGTCGGACGAAACATTGCCGAGAACCTCGCCCGAATGGGCGTCAACACGCGCCTGATCAGCGTCGTCGGAGACGATCTCTACGGTGGGAGAATACTGGAGGAAGCCCGGCGGGCCGGTTTGAATATGCAGGACACGTTGATCCTCAAAGGAGAACAGACGTCAACGTACCTGTCTATCCTGGACCACGCCATGGACATGGTGCTTGCCATCAATCACATGGATGCGATGGACCGGATGACCGTAGACTTCGTCAAGAGCAAGCGACACGTCATCGAGAATGCCGCCCTCTGCGTCCTGGATACCAACCTGCCCGCCAACGCGCTGGAATACCTGTTGACCACCTTCCGAAACACTGTCTTTTTCCTGGATACCGTTTCCACCGCCAAAGCGCGCAAAGCCCGGGACTTGATCGGCCGCGTCCACACCGTCAAGCCCAACCGGCTCGAAGCGGAGATCCTGAGCGGAATCCCCATCCGAGACGAGGCCGACCTTGAGAAAGCTGCCGCAATCTTGTGCGGCAAAGGCGTGCGCAATGTCTTCCTCAGCCTGGGCGAGGAAGGACTCTTCTGCAGCAATGGTGAGGTTTCCCGGCTCGTAAGAGCCCCGAAAGTCAAGATCGCAAATGCGACCGGCGCAGGCGACGCGGCCATGGCAGGGCTGGCCTTAGGCTACCTGCGCGGAAAGAACCTCGATGATACGGGGAAGCTGGCCGTGGCCGCCTCCATCATCGCGCTCTCCAGCGAGAACACCATCAATCCCGCCATGTCGGAAGCCCTGCTCTACAGCACAGCAAAGGAACTCGAGTGATGCTAGCAGATTATCTGGATATCCGATCTGAAGTGGCCGAAGCAATCCGGACCGGCAAACCTGTCGTCGCCCTCGAATCCACCATCATCTCGCACGGCATGCCCTACCCCAGAAACGCCGAGACCGCGCTGAACGTGGAAAGAATTGTTCGGGAGCGGGGCGCTATTCCCGCAACAATCGCCATCGTGGGCGGCAAGCTCAAGGTGGGTCTGGCGCCGGAGGAGATCGAAACCTTTGGCAAGCTGGGGACCGCAATTCACAAGGCCTCTCGCCGCGACATCCCATTCCTCGTCGCGAGGCAACTGAATGGCGCCACTACTGTAGCCTCTACCATGATTATCGCCGCCCTCGCGGGGATACGGGTCTTCGCTACGGGGGGAATTGGCGGAGTGCACCGCGGGGCAACTGAAACCTTCGATATCTCTGCCGACCTGCAAGAACTGGCTCATACAAACGTGGCCGTGGTTTGCGCAGGCGCGAAGGCCATCCTGGACATTGGCCTGACACTCGAATACCTTGAGAGCAATGGCGTCCCAGTGATTGGCTACCAGACTGAGGAGATGCCCGCTTTCTACACGAGGGAGAGCGGCTTCAAGGTCGATTACCGCGTCGATTCTCCGGCGGAGGTGGCCCTAGCGCTTAAGTGCAAGTGGGACCTCGGTCTGACAGGCGGCGTCATCATCGCCAATCCCATACCGGCGGAGTACGCTATGGATCCTGAGATCATTTCAGGAGCAATTTCGCGCGCCATTGCCGAGTCGGTGGATCAGGGTGTCAAGGGCAAGGACATCACGCCTTTCCTGCTCGACCGAATTCAGCAGATGACCGGCGGAGACAGCCTGGATTCGAATATCCAGCTCGTGTACAACAATGCCCGCCTGGGCGCTGAGATCGCGGTCGAACTTGCAAGGCTGGCGCAACCTATTGCCACGCGAGGTGTGGCCGCATGAAAAGCCACCGCAAGGAACTATGGTTCAACGTCCCCGGCCGCCGCGGGTTCATCAACATCACCCCGCAGGTCGAGCAGGCCATCCGCGAGAGCGGCGTGCGCGAGGGGCTGGCGCTGGTCAACGCGATGCACATCACCGCATCCGTCTTTATCAACGACGACGAAAACGGGCTGCATCACGATTACGAGGTGTGGCTGGAGAAGCTCGCGCCGCACGAGCCGGTGAGCGGTTACTGGCACAATCGCACGGGCGAGGACAACGCCGACGCGCACATGAAGCGGCAGGTGATGGGCCGCGAGGTGGTTGTCGCGATCACGGACGGGCGGCTCGACTTCGGGCCATGGGAGCAGATCTTCTACGGCGAGTTTGACGGCGGGCGGCGCAAGCGCGTGCTGGTGAAGATCATCGGGGAGTAGCGCGCAGAATGCCGGAAGCGCAACTTGCCGCTTCCGCCGACGCCTCATGTCCCCGCGCCCCACTTCGTGTCAAATTTCGCAAGCAGTTAGCCCCTAGCTTTGACTTTCGGCCCTTTTCGCCTATAATGCGACGGTTGAGTGTGAGGCGCGGATGAGACGATCGGGGCGATGGTTGGGTCAGTGGAAGTGGCTGCGGCCCGGCATGGGCGTCAAGCGCTGGCTGGCCCTGCTTGCCGCGGGGCTCCTGCTGCTCGCGCTGGCTGTGACCGCCCTGCCCCGCATCCCCGGCGTCTGGAGCGCGCTCGAACGGCTGCACGCAGCCGAGGTCAACCCGGTCCTCGAAGTTGCGCTTCTCGGCGTCTGCGGCCTGATCATCGTCGCGGTCGCCGTTATCGGGCTCAACCGGACGCTGATCTCCGCGTTTCGGCGCAGCGACCAGGCCGAAGTGGCCGAAGTCGTGTACCGCCACCGGCAGCGACAGCGCGGGCCGAAGGTGGTCGCCATTGGCGGCGGCCACGGGCTGAACACCCTGCTGCGCGGCCTCAAAGAGCACACCGACAACATCACGGCCATCGTCACCGTTGCGGACGACGGAGGGTCAAGCGGCCGGCTGCGCCGCGAGTTGGGGATGCTGCCCCCGGGCGACTTCCGCAACTGCCTCGCCGCGTTGTCAGACGCCGAAGGGCTGGTGACGCAGCTCTTCCAGTACCGCTTCGCGGAAGACGGCGACCTCGACGGCCACAGCTTCGGCAACCTGTACCTGACCGCCATGACGGCGATCACGGGCAGCTTCGAGGGCGGTCTGGAGGAGTCGAGCCGGGTTCTTGCGGTGCGCGGACGCGTGATGCCGTCCACGTTAGCGCAGGTCACGCTTGCGGCCGAGGTGCTCTCGCCGGAAGCGGTCGAGCCGGTGACAACCGAGATCGCTGCGACGCCGGCAAGGCCGGGCAACAACGGCGCAAGCCGTGTCCGGCAGGTCGTCGGCGAGTCGAACATCGGCCACTCGCTGGGGCGCATTCAGCGAGTGTACCTGCAGCCGCAGGACGCGCCGGCCTATCCGAAGGCCATCCGCGCGGTGCTCGACGCCGACTTAATCGTCATCGGGCCGGGCAGCCTGTACACCAGTGTGCTGCCCAATCTGCTGGTAACGGATTTGCGGGACGCGCTGGCCTCCAGCGCCGCGCCCAAAGCATATGTGTGCAACGTCGCCACCCAGGCAGGCGAAACGGCGGGGTATGATGCCCATGACCACGTCGTAGCGCTCATCAGCCATGTCGGTCGCGACGTTTTTTCTACGGTCTTAGCGAACAACAACCTGATTCCGGGCAAGACGCCAGGCGGCGGCGCGGAATGGGTGCTGCCGCCCAAAGCGGACGCGGTCGATTACCCGCTCGTGCTGGCCGACCTTGCGGATGACCAGTACCCGTGGCGTCACGACCCGGCCAAGCTCGCGCAGGCGTTAATGGGCCTGATTGCCGAGTAGTTTGAGCAGGAGAAGCCGGCTGCAATGACCACACCTGAGCCGTCTGGAGCCTTCTTCCATACCCTCTCCCGCGTGGCGCGCGCCGTTAACTCCTCCCTCGACATCATGCCGGTTCTGGAATCTATCGTCGTAACGACGTCCGACGCGCTCGGCGCGAAGGCATGTTCGCTGCGCCTGCTCGGCCCAGACGGCCGCCACCTGATGTTCGGCGTGGCCTCCGGCTTGAGCGCAGGCTATCGCGCCAAGGGCCCCGTGCTCACCGACCAGAGCGGCGTGGACGACCTTGCGCTGGAGCGCGGCGAGACAATCGTCATCGACGATGCCACGGCGGACGAACGCTTCCAGTACCCGGATGCCGCGCGCGAGGAAGGCATCGTTACGGTCCTGGTCACCCCGCTGCGCGCGCAGGACCATCCCATCGGCGTGCTGCGGGTGTACATGCCGCAGCGGCACGAGTTCAGCGCCGACGAGCGCGAGCTGGCCGAGGCCATTGCCAGCCTCAGCGCGCTGGCAATCGAAAACGGCCGCCTGTACGAGCGGTTGGATCGGAATTACCGGGCCGCGGTCGAGTACCCGTCGGGAAGCTGACGCCGGTGAAGCCGGTGCGCTTGCTCGGAACGCGACTGAGCAGCCCTAATCACAACGGTTACCCAACGAAGGAGGGTATTCTCAATGGCAGTTCGTGTTGGTATCAACGGCTTTGGCCGCATCGGGCGGCAGGTGCTCAAGGCGATCCGCGACCTCCACGGTGCGGAGCTCGAGGTTGTGGCGTTCAACGACATCGGCGACCTGAAGACCATGGCGCACCTGCTGAAGTACGACAGCAACTACGGCCGCTTCGACGGCACGGTCGAGGTTCAGGATGACTCGCTCGTGATCGACGGCAAGCCGGTCAAGGCGTTCAAGGAAACCGACCCGGGCAAGATTCCGTGGGGCGACATGGGCGTCTCGATCGTCGTCGAGTCGACCGGCCTCTTCACCATCAAGGAAGACGGCGTCAACAAGAAGGGCAAGACCGTCCAGGGCGCGGTGAATCACATCACCCGCGGCGGCGCCAAGAAGGTCATCATCTCCGCGCCGGCTGAGGGCGAGGACCTGACCATCGTCATGGGCGTCAACGAGGACAAGTACGACCCGGCGAACCACCACGTCATCTCGAACGCCTCCTGCACGACCAACTGTCTCGCGCC
>JALOOB010000420.1 GCA_025454635.1 Anaerolineae bacterium | reverse complement strand
GCGGCGAACTCCGCGAACGCGTCCGGCCCGACACCGTCAAACACCTCGGCAGGCGGCCACGCGAACTGGTCAATGAGCGACTGCGGGACGTTCGTCGCGACGATCTTGCGCGGCAGCCCGCAGCACAGCGTGTCGCCCAGCGCATAGTGCCGGTCCATTCCCGGATGCCCGACCAGCCAGAGGACGCCGTCCTTCTTGACATGCAGCCGCCGCCGCGGCACGTAAGCCGCTTCGACGCACGCCCATGGCTCCGTCAGCGCCACCTCCGCGTAGCCCATCTCCTCCGGCACCGAAATCGCGTAGCACCCCTCGTCGCCGTCCAGCGCGGCCGGGCCGAGCAGGCTGTACTGCGCCAGCCCGCCGACGAAGACGTAACCGTACGCGAGGTTCTTGCCGCGGTAATAGATGTCCGCCTGCAGCGCGAGCCGCTGTCCCGGTTCGAACCGGTCGCGCCACGCCTCGCCCACCTCGGCCACGGTCATCGTGACCTCATGCCCCTGCACCACCGGATGGCACGCCAGGTCCCGGTTATAGAGCCGCGGGTGGCCCGAGCCCTGCCGGATGACCTTCACGTCCGAATAGCACAGCCCGACCGCATCGGATCGGACGAGGATCTGGTCGGGCGCGGGCCGCGGCGTCGTCCAGCGCGCGGGCCGGCCCGCCACGCCGAAGTTCTCGATGCCCGCGCCAAAGAGCGGCCAGGCCAGCATGGTATCGGGGATATCGCAAATGGGCATGAATGCACCTACCCGCGGATTGGCTCAAATTGAAGATCGCAGATTCCAGATTGAAGATATCTTCAATCTTCAATCTTCAATCGTTCTACGTCCGCGCGATGATAACCTCGATGCCCGTTTTGCTCAACTCCAGCCGGGTGGTTGCGGGGAGCGCATTATCCGTAATAACGCGCGAGAGGACGCGCAGCGGGGCAACCTGGGTGACGGACTCCTCGCCGAAGCGCGTGTGGTCGGCGAGCAGGATAACTTCGCGCGCAGTGCGGATCATCGCCTGTTTGGTCGCCACTTCCGGCAGGCTGTCGTGTGAGATGCCGAACTCCGGGGTGACGCCCGACGCGGAGAGAAACAGCTTGTCCGCCCGCAGCTCGCGCAGCGACCCCTCCGCGGTCGGCCCGCTCAATGCGTCGCTGCCCGGCGCCGCCAGGCCGCCCGTGACGATCAGCGTGATGCCCCCTCGGTCCCGCAGCGCCTCGACCGCGCCCAGCGAGTTCGTGATGACCGTCAGCCCCTGCCGGTCCGCGATGGCCTCCGCCAGGAACGTGGTGATCGGCCCCGCATCGATCAGCACCACGTCGCCGGGCTGGATCAGCGCCGCAGCCATGTGCGCGATCTCGCGCTGCCGCACCGAGATGTCCTCCTGTCGGCTCGACTCCGCGTCGATGACCTCCACTTCCATCCCGTACCGCTCCGCGTAAGCGCGCATGCACTCCGCCAGGCTCGCATACCATTCATGCTCGCTGAAAGGCACCACCAGCCCGAGCCGCCGCGCCGGTCGCTTGCCCCGCGCCGCGCGCTCGCTGCCCAGCGGCAGGGGCAGTTCCAACCGCGCTTGCATCCCCGTCCAGTCGCATCCCCACCCGCCCCGGTCGCGCGCATAAAAATCGCCGATCGTCTCGGACGTCAACACCGCCGTCGGCGTCACCAGGCGCGACGGCACTGCGTGCCCTTCCAGCGCCAGCGCGGCCGCTTCGACGCACGTCGGCCCCACAATCTCCGGGAACATCGCCAGCCCCGCCCGGCAGTAGCCGCACGACACCAGCGCGTTGCGCATCGTGTTGCCTTCGAGGCCATACGTGAGCAGCACGAGGTCGGCCGGCGAAATCCCCTGCTCCTGGCATGCGTGCCGCGCGCCCGCCGCGGTCGCGTCGTTGATCGCAAAGATCACGTTGATCTCAGGATGCACCGCCAGCACGTCGCGCGTCAGTTGGTACGCGGAGCCCTGGCTCGACCCGCTGTTGATGGATAGCACCGGCTGCGCGTCGGGAATGACGTCCCGCAGCCCGGCAAGAAAGCCAAGGCTGCGTTCGCGCGTGTTAGGGAGGTCAAACGTGAGGTCCAGCAGGTGCGCGCGGCCGTCGAAGTGTTCGCGCGCATAGCGGCCCGCCCACTGCCCCAGGGCGAACCCCGCCTGCTTGTTGTCCGGCGCGACCAGCGTGACCGCGCCCGGCATGGCGACCGACTCCGCAATGACCGGCACGCCCCGCTGCGCCGCCCGGTCAAGCAGCGCCCGGTCGAAGGCCGGGTCGACCGGCGTCGTGACGAGCGCGTCCACGCGGTCCGCCACCGAGCTCAACTGCCGCTCGCTCCCGTTGACCGCGTCCTTCTCGCTCGCGCGCTCCTTCACCGCAAGCGCCCCGCCGTGCGTCCGCCGCAGCCGCCCCGCCGTTTCCAGTTGTTCGAGGTCGCGCCGCACCGTCACCTCGGACACGCGCAGCAGGGTGCTCAGGTCGACGACCGACGCGAACCCGTTCCGCCCCAGTTCGTCGAGAATTCGCTCTTGGCGCGCGTTCACAGGCATGGGCCCCCTCCGCTTCGATACAAGCAAAGTATAGTGCGAATCCGATCAGTTGTCAATAGGTTTAACTTTCGATATCGAACAAAAACGAAAGAAACCTATTGACACGCTTGGCGGTCTGTGCTAATATGAAACCACCCTGCGGGCCACCAGCAGGTTCCCTACTGCCTCTGACAGCCAACACGTTGTGGTGGCATGAGTAAAGCCGCTCTGAATTTCAGGAGGGAAGTCCATGTCCGCAAGACGACTCTTGCAACTCCTCGCCGCGCTGACAGTGCTGGCTATGGTCCTTTCGGCCTGCACCCCCGCCGCGCAGCCCGCGCCCGCGACCACCGCCCCGCAGCAGCCGGCCGAAGCAACCGCCGCCCCCGCGCCCGCGGCCGACGACAAGCTCACTATCGCCGGCGTCGTGTTCCAGTCCGACACCTTCATGCAGACCGTCCAGGCCGGCATGCAAGCCGCGGCCGACAAGGCCGGGGCCGAGCTGATCTTGGGCAACACGGACAACAAGCTCGACAAAGAAGCCTCGATGATCGACGACTACATCAGCCGCAAGGTTGACGCCATCGTCATCACCCCGATCTCGGCCGAC
>JALOOB010000419.1 GCA_025454635.1 Anaerolineae bacterium | reverse complement strand
TTCTCGCCGCAGTGGTGAACGCCGAACGGCCGCAGCGCGTCGGCCAGGCGCTTCTCGACCGGCAGTTGCATCGCCCGGTAGCTGCGCGGGGAGATCATCTGCACCGAGCAGTTAGCGTGGAGGAAGATGCCCTTGTCGACACGCTCCACCATCCGGTTGACCGCGATCGAGCTGCTGCCCGTACGGCTGCGGACGTAGGTCGCCAAGCCGGCGATCAACTCCGCGATAATGTCCAGCACCCGGCGCACGCGCTCCGGCGCGGCATAGAAATCCGCAAAGAGGTCCTGCCCGTAGAAGTGATACGCCGCGTTGAGCAAGCCGTCGGTGTTGAGGTCGCCAACCAGGTAGCCCCATTCCTGCTCCTGGCTGTCCCAGCCCGCGATCAACTCGTTCATCGGCCACAGGGTGCGCCACTCCGGGACCTCCAGCCGCTCCAGTTGCGCCGCGCTCAGGTGGCAGGGGAGCGGCTGCGGCGCGGCGTCCGGTTCGAACTGCACCTCCGCGCCGAGCAGGGCCGGGATGACGAAACCGCCCGCTACGTGGAGCGAGCCGGCGACCGGCCTCGGTTGCGGGTTTTCCTCGCCCAGCCCGATGCTCCCGAACCTCTCCCACAGCACGCGCCGCATCGTCACGTCGTTCTGGACGCGCGTCGCGGGGTCGAAGTAGAACTCGCGCGTGAACGAAATCCCCGCGTTTCCGTGCCACCAGCGCGGATTGAACACCACTTCGAACGGCAGGAAGTCTGTCACGCGTAAACTCCATGCTCCCGCAAAGCGTCCCACATCGCCAGCAGGTTCTCCGGCGGCACGTCCGCCTGGATGTTGTGCACCGTGTTGAACACGAAACCGCCGCCCGGCGCCAGCGCCTCGATGTTGCGCCGCACGTCGTCCTTCACTTCCTGCGGCGAGCCGTGGGGCAGCACGTCCTGCGTGTCCACCCCGCCGCCCCAGAAGACAACCTCCTTACCGAAGTCGCGCTTCAGCCCCACCGGCTCCATCCCCGTCGCGCGGACATGCACCGGGTTGAGGATGTCCACGCCGATCTCGATGAAGTCAGGCAGCAGCGGGCGGACGTTGCCGCACGAGTGGAAGAACAGCTTCGCCTCCGGCGCAAGCTCATGGATGCGCGCGAACACGAGCGCCAGCCGCGGCTTCATCAGCTTGCGGAACATGCGCGGCGAGATCAACTGGCTAACCTGCGTGCCGTAGTCGTCCGCCTCCGAGACCACGTCGACCACGTCGCGCAGTTGGGGCAGGGCCATCTCCCAGAACGCGACCTTGAGTTCCACCATCTTGTCGAGCAGGGCGCACGCCAGCGCCTCGTCCGACGCCATGTCCATCATCAGGTTCGCCATGCCGCGCACGCGCTGCGCCATCTCGAAGATGCCGGCCAGCACGCCTTTGATAACGACCGCGCGGCCCTCCGCTCGATAGCCTTCGGCCAGCTCCCGCAGCCCCGCGATCCGCCGCGGGTCGCCGGTGTCCGGCCACGGGAAGCGCGCCACGTCGTCCGCAGTGATCAACCCTTCCAGCGGGTGCTTGACCGCGGTGAAGTACAGGCCACCGGGATAGGGGCGGTGCTGCGTGATGCCCCACTCGTCGACGAACGCCTCGACCTGCTCCCCGTCGCCCTTCGGCTGGAGCCGCGCGCGGCCCCGCACGTCGTCGTTGTGGCTGTTGAGCGGGAACAGCCCGCGTGTGTCGGCCCCCACCGCGTCCAGCAGATCGCGGTCGGGCAGGGCCAGCCCCTGGACCTCGTCGCAGATCGCCGGCTCGACCGCCGGCAGTCCGAGACACTCCCGCGCCGCCCGGTAAGCGACCTCGTGGATGCCGGTCACCTGCGTGCTGCCCAGGTCATACGGCACGCGGTCCGCCTCGCGGTGGTTCAGTGCGGCCAGCAGCCGCTCGCGCCCGGTCAGGCTCGTTGCCGCGGTCATCCGGGAAACCCCGTCGCGGCCGCGCTCCACAGCGACTCGGGCAGCAGCGCGGCCGACTCCGCGTCGAGGAACAGCTTCGCGTGCGCTTGCTCGCGCAGGATCGAGCCGGGGCAGTCCTCGGTGATCGGGCCGAGCAGCGACGCCTTGACCGCCTCCGCCTTCCGCGTCTCCGGCACGAGCACCAGCACGCGCTTCGCGGCCAGCAGCGCGGGGATTGTCACCGTCACCGCATGCGTCGGCACTTCATCGAGGCTCCCGAAATGCCCCTCGCCCACCTGCTGCCGCCGCGACCGTTCGTCGAGCAGGATCACTTTGACCCACAACGGGTCGTTGAAGAATGCATACGGCGGATCGTTGAACGCCAGGTGCCCGTTCTCCCCGATGCCCATGACGGTCAGGTCCGCGGGATACTGACGCAACAGGGCCTCGTACTCCCGGCACCCCGCCTCGACGTCGCCCTCGGCCTTGACCGGGAAGAACGCCTTGGGGTCAACGATATCGACCAGATGCCGATGGAGGAACGCGGGGAAGCTCGCCGGGTGTCCCTGGGGCAGGTTGACATATTCGTCCATGTGGAACAGGTTGACCTTGTCCCACGGCACGCCGGGCATCTCCCGGATCGCCCTCAGGAACGTCAGTTGCGAGTTGCCGGTCGCGAGGATCGCGTTGGCCTCGCCGCGTTCGCGGACCGCCGCGCGGAGGATCTCCGCGGCTTCGACCGCGGCGGCCGCGCCGAGTTCTTCATTGGTCGCATACTGGACAACCGGCAGGCTGCCGGCGACGGTTGCGCGTGCAGGTTGAAGGGTCATCATTCCTCCAGTCAAACAAGTGAGAGTTGCGAATAGGACGCAGATAACGCAGATTGGGAAGGATGGACGGGATCACCGATCGGGCTTCTTGTGGATCATGCTGATCCACCTCATCTGCGTCATCTGCGTGCTATTGAGCATTAATCCAGCCACACTCCGCGGAGCATGACGCGCGCGGGGAGCAGCCCGTCGTCCAACACGACGAGGTCGGCGACCTTGCCCGCCTCGATGCTCCCCACCCGATCCCCCCATCCGACCACTCGCGCGGGCGTACGCGAGCACATCGTCACCGCGTCGAGCAGCGACACGCCGACCACGCCGGTCAGGATGGGCAGCATCCGGCCGAGCAGGGTGGTGCTCCCGCCGAACGCGGTCCGGTC
>JALOOB010000112.1 GCA_025454635.1 Anaerolineae bacterium | reverse complement strand
GGGTTGTCCTCGATCACGCGCGGCTTGACGATGCCCGCCGGCTTGAGGCCGCGCAGATAGACCTGGCGGAAGAGGCCGAGGTCGGGGTTGAGCGCGGCGAGGAAGTTGACGAGCGCGACCAGGGCGGCGAGCCACCAGGCGTTGAGTATGAAAGCCAGCAGCAGCAGGCCGATGGTGAACGCCTGCGTGACGCGGATGGCTGAGTGATCGACTTGACGGAGATTCATGGTTAGCTCCTGTGGCGCCAACCGGCGCCCTACACTGCGTGATTAACTGAAAAGAGCGACTCGCCTCTCGCAGCAGCGAGGACGTAGCCGCTCTTCTATTCTCGTGGGTACGCGAAAGAAGCGACGGCTAACGCCCTCGCCCCGAACAGAAGCACTGATTGATCCCGAACATTTCTATATACGACATACTTTATCGTTATTACACCACGCGAGCGGATTGTTGCGTAACGTATCCTACAATGGGGCAAATCCACCGGCAGCGGGCGGATTGCGGGCTGCGCGCGGCGGTTGCGGGCGTATTTTCGACCATGCTATAATGCCGCCATCCTCATCCCTGCGAGGCAACCCATGCGTTTCGGCATTATGGCGATGCAGATCGGCGCGCTGATTCCTTCAGGTGTCGCGCCGAGCGAAATCCCCGCCCACGTCGCGGGCTTTGACCACGCCGCGCTCGTCCGCCGGCTTTATGACCACGGGTTCAACCCGGTCGAGCTGGGCGGCGACCTTGTGATGTTCATGCCTCACACCTACGCGCCGCCCGCCATCGAGAAGCTCGCGCAGTTGCAGGCTGAGACCGGGCTGCGCTACACCGTGCACCTGCCCCTGTGGTCGGTGGAGCCGGCCGCGCTGCTGGAGCCGGTGCGCGCGGGGTCGGTCGCGTCGATGGCGCACGTGCTCAAGGCGACGCTGCCGCTGGACGTGGAGGCGTATGTCGTTCATTCGACGGGGCAGTTGGCCGCGGAGTTCTACCGCATGGCGCTCCCGGAAATGGCGCGCTATGTCATTCTGAAGCAGTTCCAGGCCCGCGCGCTGGAGAGCCTGAAGGCGCTGCTGGGCGAGACGGGCGTCGACCCGCGCAAGCTGGCGGTTGAGACGATTGAATTTCCCCTGGAACTGATGATGGAGCTGGTGGAGGGACTGGGGCTGTCGTACTGTCTCGACACCGGGCACATCCTCTCCGGTTTCTCCGGCCCGGTCGACCTGTCCGAGACGGTCGATAAGCTGCTGCCGCGGCTCGTGACCCTGCACCTGCACGACTCGCCGAAGTGGCTGCCCGGAACGGACATTGTCTACGGCAAGGATCACCAGGCGCTCGGCGCGGGCGACCTCGACCTCGGGCGACTGCTCGATCAGCTTCACGCGGCGCGCTACAGCGGACCGCTCGTGTTCGAGTTGACCGTGCCCGAGGCGCTCGCCTCGCTCGAAACGATCCGGCAGGTGCGGCCGCAGTATCTGGCGTGAGAATCAGGAACCACAACACAAAGACACGATGACACAGAGACACAATGCGTTGGTCCGAGAACGCCATTGTGTCAGCGTGTCATTGTGTTGAAGCAATGCTCCCTTGCGATGCTGATCGTTTGATGCGACGATGACCAGCCCAACCGTCGACATGCAACTGCTCGCCCGGTTCGAAGCCGGGCTGGACCTGCGGCGGCCCGAGCAGGGTGTAGTGCCCGCGCGCGTCCTGCATCACGGCGAGATGAGCACCATCATGACGATCGGCGGCAAGGGCGCGCCGGCCCTCGTCTACAAACGGCTGCCCGCGTTTCTGACGCCGGACGAGGCGGGCTACTATGAGTCGCTGCACCGGCGTTACGTCAAAACGTTAGGCGAACGCGCCGGGGTAAAGGTTGCCTCGTCCACTGCGGTGCGCGTCCTCGATGCAAGCAAGCGTTTCCCGGTCGTCTACATCGTTCAGGAGTTGATCCCAGAGGACGCAGTGTGCCACATGGCGACGTACCGCATGTCGCCGCCCGACGTGGGCCGGCTCGTCATGGGCATCCTGAACGAGACGGCAAAGGTCTTTGACCTCAACCGGCACGGCGGCGACACCGAGATCGGGTTCGATGCGGACATGTCGAACTGGGCCATCGCGGGTTACGACGCGGACCGCGGCGGTCTGCCGGACCGGTTCAAGCTGCTGTTCCTCGACACGAACACGCCCCTCATGCGCCGGAACGGGCACGAGTTGTTCGACGTGGAGCCATTCCTGCGGCCCGCGCCCGCGCCGCTCCTGCCGGTGATCCGCCGCGCGGTGCTGCCCGACCTGATGTCGAGGTATTACGATTTCCGCCGCATCGCCATCGAACTGGTGGGGCGGTTCTATGACGAGGGGCGCATCGAACTGGTGTCGGGGATGGTGGACGCGGTGAACTGGTTCTTCCTCGCGGAGCGGCGGGAGAACCACTTTCAGCCGGTGACGGTGGACGAGGTGAGGCGGTTTCACCGGTGGGACCGGTTCATCTGGCGCGCGTTTACGCTCGCCTGCCGGGTGGACCGGCGGATGAAGTACGCCGGGCGCCGCCCGTACCCCTACATTCTCCCTGCGCGACGCCGCGCGTAGCAGACCTGCGCGCCGAGCCTACCGTGTCAGCGCGTATTCGAACTCGCCCACATGGTTCGAGCCGGCAGAGACATATTCCCCGCTCGCCGCTCTGACCAGCCAGTAGTGACTTGCCTCGCTGTTGCCCAATCGGTTGTCGTCAGACCATTCGAGCCCGGTCGTCGTCGCGACCTGCTCGCACGCGCAGTCGGGCTGGCCCGGCGCGAAATACGGGATTGCGCTGCGCCAAATTTCGTAGCCGGAGACGACCAGCGGACGTTCGTAGATATCACGCTCGACCGCGCTCCAGCTGAGAGCGACGTCCACCCCATCTGCTGCGATGCCGAGCCGGGGCGCCTGCGGCACGGCCGCGGCAAAACCGGGCAGCCGCAGGGCCGGGTCGCCGTACAGCGACTGCGTGTACAGCAGATAGTTGTCCCCATAGAGCGCGGCAAACTGCTGCTTCGCCTGCTGCAGCGCCAGCCCCAGCTCGCGCGTGCCCTGCTCGAACAGGATGTCCATCAAAATCAGGCGGAAGTTCTGCTGGTCGGCCTGCGTGCCGAGTCCGGAAGGTGAGATCGCTGCCACCGAACCCCCACCGGCGCGCCGCTGCATGGTTTCCGCAATGCTCTGCTGGGCGGGGTCGGGATGGGCGAAGTAACCGTCAAGGCAGTTGAAAGTCACGACGACAGGAAGGCGCGCGCCGTTTGCCAGTCCGGAAACGTCGCTGACGGTCCAGATGGCCTCCTCGGTCCACCGCCATGTGGCGCCGTGCCCACCGTATTGGACCATAAGCGCACCGTCGTTGATTGCTGCTGCGATAGCGCCTTTAGCAGACGCCGCGTCAGGGTGCGTGATGCCCAGGTAGACCTTCTCGGGCGCGATGTCGGACGGCAGGTGCGCAATGGCCGCATCCGACGACCCGGCAAAATCCACCCCGTCATTGTTGTCGGCCACGAAGAGCGCCTGCTGCTGCCAGCCAGCCAGCCGGGCGCTCTCATCATAACTCGTGATCTTCCCCACGACCGTCAAGGCTTCGTCGAGCGTGTTGACGACCAAGCGGCCGACGGCGACCTCAGGCACGGCATCGCCGGTCAGCTCGCCGAACAATGTATCCGCGGGCACCTCGCCCTGCCAGGGGTCGACCCAGGCGAGGAAGGGCGGAATCATGATGGGTGGGGCCGGATAGACGGCGGTGTTAAAGGCTTTGAAATTCCAGTGCCCGTCACCGATCAGCGTGAGATAGGACGGACCGGGCTGCGACCAGTTGGCGCGTGCCCACTTCAGCAGCGCGGGAATGGCCTTCGGATGATAGATGCCGTAGTTGAACTCGTCGTACGCATCCTGCGCGTCAACCACGAGCGCGCGCCGACCATGCGCCCTGTGCCAGTCGGCCAGCGCTTCGGCCGCGGGCAGCAAGGTTATGTGGGTGACGATGACCACGTCGGCCCCACCCGCAGGCGCCAGCAAACCGGTATCCTGCAGCAGACGGATGGATGCGGGCGACCGGTAGGTGGCCGCGTCCTGCAGCCAGTAGCGTCGACCGGCGGGACCGTCGGCGCGGAAGCGCGCCTTCTGCCCGAGGACGGTCGTGCTGAATGTGGCGCCGAGAAGCCGAACCGGCGCGGCGGGCGCGCTGACATCCCAGATGCCCACGCCCGAACCCGCCCAGCTATCGACCGCATAATCCCGCGGGCCGGCGCTCTCGGTCACGAAGTCGAACTGCCCCTCCCATGCCCGGAACAGGCGACGATAGTCCAACTCCCAATAGTTGACGTAGATATCGTCGTAGACCGTGCCCTTGTCGGGGCGGTTGATCGCGCCGACGGTGACCGTCGTGGTGTTGCCTGAAAGAGCGCCTGCAGGGACCGTCGCCGTGTGGACGACGCGAATGCGGCCCTGCCAGTCGTAGCTGCCGACCGACGTCCCGTTAACGGCCAGGGTCGTGCGGTGGTAGAAGTTGGACGAGTTGCTGTTGTAGCGCGCAAGCTCCTCGACGCGTAACGTCGCGGCAGTGGCCGGCGCGGGATCGGGCACGGTAAACGGCAGGTCGCGGTTGACGCTGTCGCCGGGGTTGGCGCCGGGCTGCAGGCGCGCCCAGAACCACGTGTCCTGCGTATCAAAGCCGAGCGAATGCAGCGTCCACCATAAGATGCTTTGCTCGGCGCGCCAGGTGGTGAGGACGCTCTCCGGCGTCGCTGCGCTTCCGGCAGGCGCGGCGCTCACCGACGCGATGCGCGGGCCGGCCGGTCCGCCCATCTCCAGCCAGTAGACCCGCTCATCCGTGTACTTCTGATCCATCTCCGGGCCGCGGAACTTCTGGCCGAAGAAGAGCAACTGGTCGCCGGGGTCGAATCTCCCATCAGCCTCGCCTGTCACCTCGATTGCGACGGGCGCGCCCAGGCTAGTCATGGCAAAGGCGCGCGGGTCGACCGAAGCCGGGTCGATCCCGGCCGATTGCAGGTCGCCAGGCGTGATGAGCGTGATCCCGTCGCGCGTCACCCCAATGCGAAGGCGCGGCGCGGAGTCGGCAAGGGCGGCGGGCGTCTGCCGGGGCGGGAGGGTGACGATGCTGCTCGCAGCGAGGGCGAGCGCAAACAGCCAGCGGAAGGCAGGCGCGCGAAGCCGCGCACCGGTCGAGATGAGTTGTCGTACAAGCATCGCGAGCACCACCTGGGCGAAAGAAGGAAGTTGCGTCAAGCCTGCGGGCAGCGAGAACCGGCGCCAACACAGGACAGCCTTGGGGAAACGTCTTACAACGACGCTCACAGCGCGCCGGGGAGCGCGGAGGAACGGTTGCAGACTGCCCACGCCGGCAGCGGCGAAGTACGGCAGAATTATCGCAGAAGGGTGCGGCGGTGGCAACTATCGGGGCGAAACCTGCGCAGGTGGGACGAAGCCCGCGCTGCGGCCAACCGCCCCCCTGCGTTTCCGCCGACTTGCGCGCGCGCCCTCGCTCCGCTATACTTCCGTCTTACACAAAAAGCCTCACGCGCCGCCTGTTCCGCGCATCCTGTTGCGCGTGCCTCCCGCAACATGCTCAAGGATGGTGCCAGTGTCGAACCGCCGCCTGCGCCTCGAGTTCCTGTCCGACCGCGAACTCGACCGAATCGAAGAGACTGCCTATACCCTGCTGGACGAGGTGGGCATCCGCCTCGACCATCCGCTCGCAGCTGAAATGCTCCATGGTCTCGGCTGCAGGGTCGATGGGGATCGCGTGCTCATCCCGCCCGCCGTCGTCGATTGGGGCCTGGCCAACGTCACGCCGCACAACGACTTCTACAATCGTGACGGCTCGTACGCTTTCTCCTTCGGCGACGGACGCCTCCGCTTCCACAACGCGGGCGGGCTGCCCTTCATCTATGACCTCGAAACGGGAGAGCGCCGCCGGCCCACCACGCAGGATGTGGCCGACGGAACGCGCGTGCTTGACGCGCTGCCGAACGTGGATGTGGTCATCCCCTTGCTGGGGCCGACCGACGTCCCATCCGAGCTGCTCGCCGTGGCCTCCACTGACGCGCTCGTGCGCAACACCAGCAAGCCGTTCTCCGCGGCCGCGATCGAGTCGCCGCTGGATGTGCCGTACGTGGTGGAGATGGCCGCGGCCTGCTGCGGCGGCATGGAGGCGTTCCGGCAGCATCCGAATATGTACGTCAGCGTCTCGCCGGTCAGCCCGCTGCGCTTCCCCAACGACGTCACGTCCACGATCATCGCGGTGGCGCGCCTGGGCGTGCCGTTCAACAGCCTGCCCGCGCCCTCGCTCGGCGCGACCGGGCCGGTCACGCTCGCGGCCGCGCTCGCGCAGCAGCACGCGGAGCTGCTCGCCAGCTTCATCATTGCGGCCGCGGCCAACCCGGGCGCGCAGGTTACTTACTGCTCGCGCATCAACCCCGTCGACCCGCGCACCGCGATCTCGTCCTGGGGCGGACCTGAAATCGGCATGGCCGGCGCGATCGCCACGCAGCTTGCGCACCGGCGCGGCCTGCCCTGCGACTCGTTCGGCTTCTGCACGAGCGCGACCCGCATCGACCCTCAGTGCGCCTCCGAACGGCTCATGAACGCGTACACGCCCGCGCTGGCCGGGGTGGACATTCTTTCCGGCGTGGCGGGCACCGAGAGCGTCATGGCGGGCGTCCTCGAACTCGCAGTGATGGACGACGAGATCATCAGCATGCTCCGCCGCGTGGTCGGCGGGGTGGCCGTCGATGACGAGACGCTCGCGCTGGACGTAATGCGCGAGGTCATCCCGCGCGACGGCGTGTTCCTTGCGGAGATGCACACCGTCAAGCAAATCCGGAAGGGCGCGATCTGGCTGCCCACCGTGAGCGACCGCACGGGCGTTGCCAGCGGGGTCGAGCGGGCCAGGGCGCGCGCGAAGGAACTGGTAGCCCGACACCGGCCCGCGCCGCTGCCGGACGACGTGATACGACAGCTGGATGAGATCATGGAGCGGGCGCGCCGTGAGCTCACCGGACAACCGGCCGCCCGGCCGGCCTGATGCGAGAGGATTGCCATGTCCGCGCGACGACTGCGCATTGACTATCTCACCGACGACGAACTCGCAGCCATCGAGGAAACCGCATACCGCCTGTTAGATGAGGTCGGAATTTCGCTCCAGCACGCGCAGGCAGTCGAGAGGCTGGCCGGGCTGGGCTGCAAGGTCCGGGGCGAGCGGGTGTTCATCCCGCCGGAGGTCGCGCGACGGGGCCTCACAAACGTCACCTCGCAGCGCGCCATGCACAGCCGGGATGGGACGTACTCGATCCCCTTCGGCGACGGCCAGCTCCGCTTCCACAACGGCGGCGGCCCCCCGTTCATCCTGGACGGCGCGACCGGCGGCCGCCGGCCCGCCACCTCCGACGATCTCGCCCGAATGACGCGGCTGCTGGACGCGCTGCCGAACGTCGACGAGATCACGCCGCTCTTCTCGCCCCAGGAAGTTCCGCCCGCGCTCATGAACGTGATCTCCACGTCCGTCATGCTGCGGAACACGCGCAAGCCGGTGTCGGGCGCGGCTGCGGAAAGCCCCGACGATGCGCGGACCATTATCGAAATGGCCGCGGCCTGCGCCGGGGGACTCGCTGCGCTGCGCGAGCGACCGTTCCTCACGCTCTCCGTCTCGCCGGTCAGCCCCCTGATCTTCACGGAGAAGGTCACCGAAGCCATCATGGTGATCGCCGAGGCGGGCATCCCGTTCCATGCGCTGCCCGCGCCGTCGCTCGGCGCGACCGGCCCGATCACGTTGGCCGGCTGCCTCGCGCAGCAGCACGCCGAGGTGCTTGCCAGCTTCCTGATCGTCGCGGCGACCCGGCCCGGCAGCCCGGTCAGCTATTGCTCGCGCATCAACCCGCTCGACCTGCGCCGAGCGGTCTCGCGCTGGGGCGGGCCCGAGGTGGGCATCGCGTCGGCTGCGGCGACGCAGCTCAGCCACCGGATCGGGTTCCCCTGCGACGGTTACGGCCTCGCGACCCATGCATCGGTGCTTGACGCGTCGTACGCGTACCAGAAGTTCGCCAATGCGGTCGTGCCGGCGCTTGCCGGAACGGACATCATGTCGGGGGTTGGCACGCTCGACAGCGGGCTGGCCGGCTCCCTCGAAGCCGCCGTGATCGACGACGAGGTGATCGGCGTGCTGAAACGTATCGTGGCGGGGTACGAGGTGACGCCGGAGACGCTCGCCTTCGACGTGATGGCGGAGGTGATCCCGGCGGGCGGCATGTTCCTCGCCGAGATGCACACCGTGCGCCATATGCGCGCGGGCGCGACGTGGGCCTCGTCGCTCGGCGACGCGGCCGCGGCCCAGGCGGAACCGAACGTGGCTGCGCGCGCCGCGGCGCGCGTGGACGAAATTCTAAGCAAACGCGACGCGCCGGCGCTGCCGGAACACGTCGCGCAGGAACTGGACGAAATCGTGGCGCGGGTTTCACGGGACGCGAAACCCGCGTAGACTTCAGCCCTTAGCGGCCCCATTTTGCCAGGAGGAGATCATGACCAAGCGAATCAGCCGTCGACGATTCCTGAAGTATGCCGGCATGGGTACGGCCGGCGCGATCATGGGCATCGCGGGCTGCGCGGCGCCCACTCAGGCGCCGGAGCCAACGGCCGCGCCCGCAGCCGCGGCCGCGCCAACCGCAGCCGCTGCCCCCACCACCGCTCCCGCCGCAGCCGCGGCCGGCGAGCCCAAGATCGTCCGCATCCGCCTCTACTCAGACATTCAGAACCTCGACCCGGCCAACCGCACCTCCAACAACGACGAAGTGGTGATGGATGCCCTGTATAGCCGGCTCGTCACCTACTCGCCCGGCTCCTACGAACTGATGAACGACCTGGCCGAGAAGATCGAGCAGTCCGACGACGGCAAGACCATCACGTTCAAGATCCGCGAGGGCGTGCAGTGGCACAAGGGCTACGGCGAGGTGACCACCGAGGACGTCAAGTTCTCGTACGAGCGCATCGCCAATCCTGAGAACAAGGCGGCCTACGCGGACGACTGGAAGACGCTCGACCGCGTGGAAGTCATCGACAAGTACAACGGCAAGATCATCCTCAAGGACGCGTTCGCGCCCCTCTGGAAGACGACCCTGCCCATCGGCAGCGGCGCGGTGATCTGCAAGAAGTACATCGACGAGGTCGGCGTCGAGAAGGCGCAGCTCAGCCCCATCGGCAGCGGCCCTTATTACCTTGCCGACTGGGTGCAGAAGCAGCAGGTCACGCTGAAGCGCAACCCGGATTACTACGGTGATGCGCCGTACTACGACGAGCTGCACTTCATGCCGATGGACGACGACAAGGCATGCGAGGTCGCGCTGGAAGCGGGCGAGATCGACTTCGGCCGCGTCGCGATCGGCTCGATCCCGCGCTACGAGGGCAACTCCGACGTCAGCCTGGTCCGCAAGCCGTCGCTGCGCTACCGCTGGATCGGCATGAATGTCGAGAATCCCAAGCTCGCGGACATCAACGTCCGGCAAGCGATCCGCTACGGCCTCGACGTGCAGGGCATCGTCCAGGCCAC
>JALOOB010000111.1 GCA_025454635.1 Anaerolineae bacterium | reverse complement strand
ATAAGGTGGCGGCGCTCCCCCGGCGGATTCCTCTGAGCCCTCTACGTTCTCTGTGGCAAAAGAGCGCTACTTGCTGTCCGGCGGCGCGTCCTTCGGCTGCTGCTTGATCAGCTCGTAAATGTCGACTTCCCCCGCGTCGGCCGCGGGCGCGCTCTTGGACGCTGCTGGCTTGTAATCCACCGACGGCAGGTTTGTCGTGACGCTTGCGCCCGGCGCGGGTGGCAGATTCTCGAAGCTGTCCGGTTTGAGGACGGGCGCGGGACCCGCCCGCTTGCGGGTCGCCAGTCCGCCGATGACCGCCACCAGTCCGGCCACCACGAGCGCGATCGGCCACCAGTTGCGGACAAGCGCCGGCATGGAGAGCGCGCCGATGAGCGTCACGCCGCCGAGCAGCAGGAGCGCGCCTGCCGGCACGGAGGCCCAGCGAGTGTCGCGCTGGTTGTAACGCAGCGCGTAGAGCAGCAGCCAGGTGAGCCCCATACCGACGAGCAGCACGGCCATCCGCCCGGCTAGCGCCAACCGCCCCCACAGCGCGAGCAGAATCGCGACGGTGGTCAGCGCGCCCGCGGGCACGAGCGCCCACCACTGTTCGCGGCGGACGATCAGCACCGCCCAGAAGCCAAGCGCGATGCCGGCCAGCGCGAGGGATGGGCCGTAATCCACCCAGGCGGGATTGCGCCAGGCCATGAACAGGCCGCCGCCGATGCCCAGCAACGTGAACGCGGGGATGGCGCGCCACCAGTTCTCGGTGCCCATGAAGAACCAGACGAGGAACCCGAGACCTGCCACTGCATACAGCGCGGCCCAGGCAGCCTCCGCCCACGGCCCGAACACGCCCAGGTTCTTCAACAGCAGGAAGACGCCGGCCAGCAGCAGAAAGATGCCCCAACCGACAGCCTCGCTAATGCGTTTCATGCGATTCGCTCCTCTCGCTCAACCCACGTCTTGCGCTGCGGACGGACCAGCCAACCTGCGCGATAAAAATGACGGCGATAACCGCCCAGGCAATGGCTTCCCATGTGGCTTGCGCGCCCCAGGCCATGCCCGCGGCAAACAAGGTCAGCCCGGCGAAAAACGGGGCTAGAAATGAGTCCCAACTAACTGCCATACGCAAGGGGACGCCTTCCTGTTTCGCGGTCCAGCGCATATGGCTAAATGAGGCAAGCGCGATGCTCAGCCCGGTGATCCAGAGCGCGCCGCGCAGGAGCGCGGGCCAATCCATTGCATCCATGCTTCAGGAGCTTTCGGTGAGAGGAAGATAACCCCGTTGCGTCAGCCAGTCCACCGCGCCGGTCAGGTCCGGCGCGAACACGACGTCCGCGCGGCGCGCCAGCGTGGGCGAACGCGGATTGACCGCGACACGCACCCCCGCGCAGTCGAACAACTCGAGGTCGCCCGCCGTGTCACCCGCGGCGAGCGTTTCCTCCAGCGACACGCCGAGACGCGCGCGCAGGTCGCAGGCAAATGCGGCCTTGCCGCCTTCCGGCACGTGATTGACTGCGATGCCGGTGAGCAGGCCGTTTTCCTGCGCGAGCTCGTTTGCGAGGACGTAGTCGATGCCGAACTCGGCAACGATGGGCTCGGTGTTGTAGGTGAAGCCCGCGGTGACGAGAGCGACGCAGACGCCGGAGGCTTTGAGCGCGCGCAAGAACTCCGGCGCGCCGGGAAGGAACGGATTTTCTGCCAGCATGGCGCAAATGTCGGCCACCCGCTGGCCGCGCCACAGAGCCACGTCGCGGCGCAGCCACTCGCCATACGAGATGCGTCCGCTCAGCGCCAGGTCGCGGTTTTCCGCCGCCAGATGCGCGATGCCGAGCCGCCGGTGCAGGAACTGGTACGGCGACTCGGCCTCCTTGAGCGTCCCGTCGACGTCAAGGACGGCCAGTCGCAGGCGAGCCAAGCTCAGGCCTCTTCGCCGTCCAGCCCGTCGCCCTCCTCATCCGGCTCCCAGTCGCTAACCATCCACGCCTGCGCGACGACGACGAGCTGGACGTTATCCCCGCGGCCAAACGCGAGCGCGATGCCGCCCTCTTCTTCGTCTGCCTCGCCATAGTCGACCAGTTCCAGGTTGTCGTCGGCCAGCTTGCCCACCGCAGCGAAAATCTCGTCCACCCCGACGACCGGGTCGCCGTCCGGATCGGGGTACACGGACGCAACGTACAGCTCCAGCGCCACGTTGTCGTCGAGATACAGGTCGCAGTCGACGAACATGCGCTCTTCAGGCGCAACGGGTTCGTCTTCCTCCTCGTCGGCGATAGACTCTTCCCACAGCTCGATGCCGAGAACCTTCAGGCCGACCATTTCGTTGAGTTCGGCGCGGCGGTCGTCGTCCAGGGCGTAGTAGAGATCGTCCTCACCCATGTCTTCGTAGCCCTCGGGCTGCTCATCGAAGCCGTTCGTACCCATCACAATGCGCTCCTTTCGCGGTGCGGTTGGCGGTGTATGGATTATATCATGCCACGGAGGCGGGCCTAATGCGCGCTATGCGGCTTACAGAAGCAGCGCACGAGCGCGCCTACAATGTCCGAGCCACGGCAACCCGGGCTGGCCGCCAGGTCAGAAGTGATGCGGTCCGTTCGCGGAGGGAATCGGGAGGAAGGGAATTATGGCGCAACCTACGTCAACGCCGGACAGCCCGCCGGAAGTCCGCAAGCAGCCGGGCGTCGAACGCGTCTACCGCACGGAGCAGATTGCCGTCTACTGGGAGCCGCAGCTATGCATCCACACGGCGGAGTGCATCAAGGCGCTGCCGGAAGTGTTTAACCCGCGGCGGCGGCCCTGGGTGATGATCGACGCGGCGCCGGCAGACGCAGTTGCGGACGCGGTCATGCGCTGCCCGACGGGCGCGCTCCGCTTCGAGCGGCTGGACGGCGCGCCGCAGGAACCGCTGCCTGAGCCGCCCGTGATCGAAGCGCAGCCCGACGGCCCGCTTTATATACGCGGTCACGTTCGTATCATCGACGAAGATGGCAGCGAGCGCATCCTACCCCGCGCCGCCTTCTGCCGCTGCGGCGAATCGAACAACAAACCCTTCTGCGACGGGATGCACCTGCGCAACGGCTTCCGGTCGCGATAAACGGCGTTTTGCCAAAGAGGTCGCAGAGCGCGCCGAGTGATGCCTCTGAGACCTCGGTGGCCAAAGACATCCCTCCACGGAGAGACCTATGCGTTACAAACTGCTCGGCCGGAGTGGGCTGCGCGTGTCCGAGTTGGCGCTCGGCACGATGACCTTCGGCGAAAACTGGGGCTGGGGCGCGTCGAAAGAGGACTCCCGCCTCATCTTCGACGCGTACGCCGCAGCCGGCGGGAACTTCATCGACACGGCCAATCGTTACACGGAAGGCACGAGCGAGGAGTATGTCGGCGAGTTCGTCCGCCGGGACCGCGGGCACTTCGTCGTGGCGACGAAGTACACCCTGTTCAATCGTCGCGACGACCCGAACGCGAGCGGCAACCAGCGCAAAAACATGGTGCAGTCACTCGAAGCGAGCCTGAACCGGCTGAAGATGGACTACGTCGACCTGTTCTATGTTCATGCATGGGATTTCGTGACGCCGGTCGACGAGGTGATGCGCGGGCTCGACGACCTGGTGCGGGCGGGGAAGGTGCTGTACGTCGGCATCTCGGACACGCCCGCGTGGGTCGTGGCGCAGGCGAACACGCTGGCCGACCTGCGCGGCTGGTCGCGCTTTGTGAGCCTGCAAATCCGTTACAGCCTGATCGACCGGGCGGCCGAGCGGGATTTTCTGCCCATGGCGAGGAGCCTTGGACTGGCGGTCACGCCGTGGAGCATTCTCGGCGCGGGCGTGCTGACGGGCAAGTATCGCGGCGGGTCGCACGTCGAGGGGCGCGCCGCGCGCTGGGAGCGCCGCGAGCGCGATTTGCGGCTGGCCGACGAGGTGGCCGCGGTGGCGGACGAAATCGGCGCGACGCCGAGCCAGGTCGCGATCAACTGGGTCCGGCAAACCGAGACGGCCGCGGGCGGGGCGATCATCCCGCTGATCGGCGCGCGTTCGGTCGCGCAACTGGAAGATAACCTGGCGAGCCTGAGCCGGCCGCTGACGGATGAGCAACTGGATCGCCTCTCGGAGGCGAGCAAGATCGAACTCGGCTTCCCGCACGACTTCCTTGCGTCGAACGAGGTCCGGAACCTGGTTTTCGGCGGGACATACAACAACATCGATCACCGGTAGGGTTAATGAGACGAATCGCGCTATTGATGATTCTCGGGGCGGCTGTTGCGGCGCTGTCAGCGTGCGCGGCCGTCCCGCCGACCCCTGCGCCTGTGACGCCACCGCCAAGCGCGACGGCTGCTATTGTCGCGCAGGCATCCGCGTCGCCTACTGCGACGGCCACGCGGGCGGTCACTGCCACACCCGCGCCGACGGCGACTGCGACGCCCGAACCAACCGCCACGCCCGAGCCCTCGGCGACACCGACAGCAACCACCGCGCCGACTGCCACGCCGACGGCGACGCCGGTTAACCCGCTCACCATCGCGCTGATGCGCGAGGCGGAGTATCCCGGCAGCGACATCGTCATCGAGCAGACCCTGCAGCCGGGCGCGAACTACCAGCGCTATCTCGCGTCGTATTTGTCAGAGGGTCTTAAAATCTACGGCCTGCTGACCGTGCCAAACGGCGACAAGCCCGCAACAGGCTGGCCGGTGATCATCTTCAATCACGGCTACATCCCGCCCGACCAGTACCGGACGACCGAGCGGTATGTGGCGTATGTCGACGGCTTTGCGCGCAACGGCTACATCGTCTTCAAGATCGACTTTCGGGGGCACGGCAACTCGGAAGGCGAGGCGATGGGCGGCTACGGCTCGCCCGGCTACACGATCGACGCGCTCAACGCGGTGGGCTCCATCAAGCGCTACCCCGACGCAGACCCGAACCGCATCGGGATGTGGGGCCACTCGATGGGCGGGCACGTCACGCTCCGCGCGATGGTCACGACCGCGGACATCAAGGCAGGCGTCATCTGGGCGGGCGTGGTGGCAACTTACCCGGACCTCATCAACAACTGGCGCCGCCCGGCCAACGCGCCGCCGCTCAACATCCCGGAGCGCGTGCGCCGGTGGCGGGAGGATTTCATTCAGACCTACGGTGGGCCGGACGTCAATCCTGCGTTCTGGGCGTCCATTTCGCCTTCGGAGTACGCGGTCGACCTCTCAGGGCCGGTGCAGCTGCACCACGCGACGGGCGATGTGGAGGTGCCGATCGAGTTCTCGCGCGATTTGAACGAGCGCATACAGGCTGCCGGGGGAACGGTGGAATACTACGAGTACCGGGGCGACAATCACAACATCTCGGGGAACTTCAACGCGGCGATGCAACGGTCGATCGAGTTCTTCGACCGATACGTGAAGGGCGCGCAGTAAATCCGAACAGAACGCAGATGACGCAGATTTCGGCGCAGATTATCAAGAGCAACCTCGATAATCCACCCCATCTGCGTCATCTGCGTTGAATTCTTACTCCGACAAGAACGCGTCCAGCGCCTTCTTGCTGATGCGGTACTCCGTCCCGATCTGCTTCGCCTTGATCTGGCCCGACGTGATGAGCGCCTGCACATCCGCCGGGTCGACCTTGAGATAGGCCGCGGCCTCGGCCAGGGTCATGACCTCCGGTGCGGCTGCCTGCCCGCCGCCTGACTGCGCGGCCGGTTGTTGAGGCTGCTGGGTTGCGCCCTGCATCGCCTGGCTAATCATCCCTGCCATCCCCGCGCCCAGGCCCATCCCCGCGCCGAGCCCGACACCCGTGCCCGCTTCGCCGCCGCCCGGTTGATTGGCCGCGTCGCGCATCGACTTGGCCGCCTGGTACTGCATGTAGGCCTGCATGTTGCCGATCGCGCCCATCGACGCGCGCTCGTCGATCGCCTTCTGCGTCTCCTCCGTCGGGCTCACGCTGCCGAGGAACATCTGCTTGAGTTGGACGCCGAGCAGGGCGAAGTCGTCCGCCACCTTCGCCTTGATCCCCGCGCTCAACTCATCGAACTGCGCGGGCAGGTCGAAGAGGCTGCCGCCCAGCTCGCCGAGCATGTCGGTGAGCCGGCTGATGATGATGCCGCGCAGGTAGTCTTCGATCTGATTCGTCGTGTAGAGCCCCTGCGTCCCGACGATCTTGGCGACGAACATCTGGGGGTCGGCCACAGCCATCGAGTAGCGGCCGTTGGCCCGCAGGCGCACCATGCCGAGTTCTTTGTCGCGCAGCGTGACCGGCTCGGGCGTGCCCCACTTCATGTCGATGAAGTCGCGCATATTGACGAAGTACACCTCGGCCTTGAACGGCGTATTGCCGCGGAAGGCCAGGCCGAGGATGTTGATGAGCAGGGGAATGTTGGCCGTGGTGATGGTGTGCCGGCCGGGGCCAAAGACGTCCAACGCCTTGCCGTCGCGGAAGAAGACCGCATTCTGGCTCTCGCGCACGATGACCTGCGAGCCGATGCGGAAATCGCCGCTGCCGCTGGGCGGCACGCGATAGACCATCTGGTTTTGCCCCTGATCGGGCGCCTCGACGATGTCGAAAATACGAACCATGCGAATGCCTCCTGTGTCGAACCGGCGCCAGAGCGCGCTAGGCGATATTCTGGATGACTTCCGACCGGCGGTTGAACGTTTCGTTCAGCCCGTTGACAAGGTCGCCCACTTCCTTGAGCGCTTCCTTGACGCCGGCGTTGGCCTGCACCGCTTCTTCCAGCTTGCCGATCGCCTCATCCAGCGGCTGGATCTGCTCGTACAGGTCCTGATCGAACACCGCCAGCCGGTCGAGGTCGGTTTCGTCCACCTTGTCGAGCGAGAAGAGCGGCGCGTAGCCGTAAGACGCGGTGCGGACGCGGTCGATGAACAGTTGCAGCCGGCCGACCACGCGCTCGACGTCGTCCGTCCACTGCAGCCCACCCGATTCGAGCAAGTCGTTCTGCAATGCGGTCAACTTGCTGCGCCGCACTTCGAGCCGCCGCGCGAGGGTTTCGCGCAGTTGCTTGTCCGCATCGCGGCGCATCTCCTTTTCGCGATACCCCTTGATGCCGGGCAGCTTGTCGATGAACTTCTCCAGGCCACTTCGCTCGTCCTGAGCATTCGGAAGCGGATCAACGGTCATGCCATCCTCCTGATTCATCACTTGCCAACGAAACATAAATTGTGGCGCAAGTTTGGCAACTTGCGCTACGACACTACTGTCGCATCAGCGTGGTCACTTCGGGCAGGCGGTTGAACATCCACACGCCGAGCGGGAGGCCGATAATGCTCACGCACAAGGCCCATGCCAGCACGGACCAGACGAGGCTGAACCACCAGCCGATCAGCGCGAAATAGAGCGCGCGCAACGCGAACGGATGCTGGGGCACCCCTGCGTAGCTCCAGGCGACCTCGTTGCCGTTCGTCGTCGCAACATTGTATCCCTGCTGAGTACGCAAAGTCAATACAAGCGGCACACGATTGAGCATCCACAGGCCCAGCGGCAGGCCGATGATCGTGAGATTCAGAAACCACGCAACCAGGATCCACGGCAGGGCGATGTACCACCCGACCAGAAAGAACCAGATCACGCGCAGAATGAAGGGAAAACCTTCCCGCGTTTCGATCCGAGACACTGTCATTCCAACCTCAACTGCTCAAGAAAACTGTCGACCCGCAGAAAGGACACTTGATCGTGTCCTTGCCCGCGAGTTGCAACTGGCCGCCGCAATTCGGGCACTTCTGGTCGGCCTTCATCTTTGACGCCTGCTTGGAGTACAAGATGCCCGCGTCCCAGTTAATCGCGCCGCTGAAGAGGTTCTTGCCGACGAGATCGCGCACCATGTCCTGCACCTTGTCGATGGGCGTGTCGAGCGCGACCGCGACGTCGGCGAGGCTCACCTGGCCCTGCGCCAACACCATATTCAAGATTTTCTTCTGCTTCTCGACCTCGGCGAACTCCTTCGCCTCCTGCTTGCCGCGCGTCATCAGGTAGAAGCCGCCGCCGCCCAACGGCAGGACAAAGACAATCAACGCGATCAACAGGCCGAGCACGGCCCCGCCGGCTGTCGTCTCGCCGGTCGCCACCTGCGTGAGCAGGAGCGCGGCCGCCACGACCAATGCCACGAGCGCAACGACAATCAGGATGATCCCAAGAGTGCGACCCTGTCCCGGCATAGAAAATCCCTCCTTATGAGCGATCCGATCCAAACGCGCGTCCGACGCACCGCCCCGACATGAATGTCCGGGCTAATCAGCGGCGCCCCCTCAAGGGGGCTAGTCCACGCACTCGTCGCGCAAGCCCCGTTCACGGGGCGCTGTATTTTAGCCCGGCGGTTCACCGCCGGGCGGTCTGCCCTGACACAAAACTTCCGCTTATCCGAAGCTGCTGCCGCCGCCGCCACCGCCGCCGCCGGAAAAACCGCCGCCGCCGGAGAAGCCGCCACCCGAGAAACCACCGCCGCCACTGCCACCGGACCAGCCCTTGCCGCTCGATGCGGGCGCGCTGGTGAGGGTGCGGGACGCCTGCGAGAGCATCGCGCCGAGACCCGCGCTCATGCCGGCAAGGCCCTGACCCATGCCGCGCGACATGTCGCTGAGGGTCGGCTGCGAGCCGCCCCCACCTCCGCCGCCCGGCATGCCGGCAGGAAAGCCGCCGCCGCTCGTCGACGGGCCGCCCGACCATCCGCCGCCGCCCGTGTTGTACGGGCCCCCATAGTACGGTCGCGGGAAGCCCCACGGAATCCACCAGGGCGGAGGCGGCGCTTCCACGTTGCGGAACTTGGCCATCCAGCTATCTTCCAGCCCGAACGCCACCGCGTAGGGCATATACTCGCCGAAGATGTGCCCCGCTTCCTCGACGTTCGTGTACTTTTCGAGATTTTCGAGGTAGCGCTTGAACGCGGACCAACGGGCATACGCGTCCGCGCCCTTCTCCGTGCGGCGCGGCATGTAGCGCGCCAGGATCACGATGCCAACACCGATGATGCCCACACCAAGCGGCAGGCAGATGGCAAAGCCCGAGAGCCCGGCCAGGAACGGCGTCACAAACACGAGGCCGAACAGGGCCGCCGCGATGACGATGCCGCCGAGGCAGCCCACCTGCGAGCGCACATTTTCGGGGCTCTGCCGGAAGAATTCTTCGCTGACCACTTCCTTGTAGAGCGCGCTGCGCAGCCCCGGCAAGGCGCTGTAAAACTTGTTCTTCAGATCCGAGAGCTCGACCTCCTGCCGGCGGCCGAAGAACTCCTTCATAAAGAGCTTCTCGTATGGCCGCAGACCGGTCTCGTCCATCGTCTTGCGGCGATAAGTGAAGTCGCTGGTGGCGCCGATGCCGAGAAAGCCCGGTTGCTGAGTTTCTTCGATCTCGATGTAGCCGCGCTTCGCCAGATCGAGCAGCGTCGCGACGACATCCTGCAGGTCCGCGCGCTCGTCGACCAGCGTGCCCACCATGCCCGCGGGCAGGTCCGACGGCGGCTCGGGCAGGTAGTCCGCCACCAGCCCGACGGGCGCGTCGCGGCCGCGGCGGTACCACCACAGGTACAGCAGCACCGGCCCGCCGATGGCGAGCAGACCGCCGAGGGCGATAAACCCGAGATTGAACAC
>JALOOB010000418.1 GCA_025454635.1 Anaerolineae bacterium | reverse complement strand
TGGGAGAAGCGCAACATCGCGCTCGAAATCCCCATCTGGGACCCGAGCATCTGCATCCAGTGCGGCAAGTGCGCGCTCGTGTGCCCGCACGCGACGATCCGCACGAAGGTCTACGGGCCGGGCGACCTGGCCGGCGCGCCCGAGGCGTTCCAGTCGGTCGACTACAAGAGCCGCGACCTCCCCGGCATGAAGTACACTGTCCAGGTGGCGCCCGAAGACTGCACCGGCTGCGCCCTGTGCGTCGAGGCCTGCCCCGCCAAGGACAAGAGCAACCCGCGGCACAAGGCCATCAACATGGAAGAGCAGGCGCCGCACCGGCTGGTGGAGCGCGCAAACTGGGCGTTCTTCGAGAACCTGCCCGAGCTGGACCGGACGTTGATCCCGCTCAACACCGTGAAGAACTCGCAGCTTCTCGAACCGCTCTTCGAGTTCTCCGGCGCATGCTCGGGCTGCGGCGAGACGCCGTACCTCAAGCTCATGACGCAGCTCTTCGGCGACCGGATGCTTATCGCCAACGCGACCGGCTGTTCCTCCATCTACGGCGGCAACCTGCCGACGACGCCGTATTCGGTGAACAAGGAAGGCCGCGGTCCGGCATGGGCCAACAGCCTGTTCGAGGACAATGCCGAGTTCGGCATGGGCTTCCGCCTGACCATCGACAAGCAAGCTGAGTTCGCCGCGGAGATGGTGGACAACCACCGCGCGCTGATCGGTGACGTCCTGGCGAGCGAATTGCTCACCAGCGACCAGTCGACCGAGAAGGGCATCGCGGAGCAGCGCGCGCGCGTGGCCGCGCTCCGGCAGGCCATCGCGGGCGTAAAGGAACCCTGGGCGGTTCAGCTCACGAGCCTGGCCGATGCGCTGGTAAAGCGGTCGGTCTGGATCGTCGGCGGTGACGGCTGGGCGTATGACATTGGCTACGGCGGCCTCGACCACGTGCTGGCCAGCGGCCGGAACGTCAACGTGCTGGTGCTCGACACGCAGGTCTACTCGAACACGGGCGGCCAGTCGTCGAAGGCGACCCCCCGCGCGGCGGTGGCCCGCTTTGCGGCAGCCGGCAAGCCCCTGCCTAAGAAGGACCTCGGCGCAATCGCGATGAGCTACGGCACCATCTATGTCGCCCAGGTTGCGATGGGCGCGAACGACCAGCAGACGGTGCGCGCGTTCCTCGAAGCCGAGGCCTATCCGGGGCCGAGCCTCATCATCGCCTACAGCCACTGCATCGCGCACGGCATCAATATGGCGAAGGGCATGAACCAGCAGAAGCTGGCAGTGGACTCCGGCGCGTGGCCGCTCTACCGCTTCAACCCGACGCTCGCCGACGCGGGGCAGAACCCGCTGAACCTGGATTCGAAGGCCCCGAAGATCCCGCTGCGGGATTATGTGTACAACGAGACCCGCTACAGCATGCTCGTGCAGGCCGACGAAGGCCGCGCGGAAAAGCTGCTGAAGCTGGCGCAGGAAGACGTCGAGAAGCGCTGGAAGCAATACGAGGCGCTTGCGGCCTCCGCCGTCAAGTCGGGCGAATAAGTCGATAACACGAAGACACAAAGACACAACGTTTCCAAGAACTTGTGCCTTTGTGCCTTTGTGTCTTTGTGTTGATAAGGAGCTTCATCATGGCAGATCTTTCGACCACTTATATGGGTCTGACCCTCAAGAGCCCGATCGTGCCGTCGGCGTCGCCGCTGTCGAAGTCAGTTGCAGGCGTCACCCAGATGGCGGACGCGGGCGCGGCGGCCATCACGATGTACTCGCTCTTCGAAGAACAGATCACGCTCGAAGCGATCTCGCTGCACAACCGCCTGGAGCAGGGCAGCTGGAACTACGCGGAAGCCCTGACCTACTACCCCAAGGCGAGCGACTACAACCGCGGGCCGGAAGGCTATCTCGACCTGATTCGCGAGGCCAAAAAGGCCGTGGACGTGCCGATCATCGGCAGCCTCAACGGCATCACGACGGGCGGCTGGATCGACTACGCGCAAAAGATCGAGCAGGCCGGTGCGGACGCGCTGGAGCTGAACGTCTACCTGATCCCGACGATGAACGAAGAGACGGGCGCGCAGGTGGAGCAGCTTTACGTCGACGTGCTGCGGGCCGTCAAGAAGAGCGTGCGCATTCCGGTCGCGATGAAGCTGAGCCCCTTCTTCTCTTCCATGCCCAACATGGCGCGGCAGTTGGACGAGGCGGGCGCGAATGCTTTGGTGCTCTTCAACCGCTTCTACCAGCCCGACTTCGACCTCGAAGAGCTCACAGTCATCCCGAACCTGGTGCTCAGCCGGTCCGCCGAAATGCGGCTGCCGCTGCGTTGGATCGCCATCCTCTACGGCCACATCAAAGCCGACATGGCCCTCACGACCGGCGTCCACACCACAGAGGACGTGGTCAAGGCCATCATGGCCGGCGCCAACATCGTCAATGTGGCGTCCGTGCTGCTGGAGCAGGGCGCGGGGAAGATCAGCGACCTCACGATGGGCCTGCGCGAGTGGATGGATCAGCACGAGTACGAGTCGGTCGCGCAGATGCGCGGCGCGCTCAGCCCGAGATGTTCGAGCGGGCGAACTACATGAAGGTGCTGGGTAGCTGGCACTAGTTGCCCGCGATCCCGCTCTCAGCCCCCGAAGCCTCCTGCCAGCAGGCTTCGGGGGTTTGTTTTCGCGTTATGTGCGCTGCAAGAACTCGGCAGGCGAGAGGACAGAGAGGGGACCGTACTCGAAATCGTCAGGGTTCCGCGTCACCACGCACTCTGCCCCCACCTCCATCGCAGCCATCATGGTCACTGCGTCCTCAAAGTCGCGGTAGGGCAGTCGCAGCGCGTTCTCGATGACCACCTGGTCGACCGCGGCCACCTTCAGCACCGAACCAAGATCGACGAGCGCAACGCGCGCGCGCTCCGGATTTAGATCACGCGCATACAGGTAGAAAATGGTCGTGACGTGGTGCGCGGCCATGAACGCATTCTCGCGGTGCTGGCGGCAGTATTCGAGAACGCGTGCGCCGCTGTCTGAGAAAGGTCTGCGGTCATAGAGGACATCCAGGATCACGTTCGCATCGACCAGCAGACGAGGATCAGCCAAGATACTTCTCCTCCAGGTAACGGCGGTAATCGTCCTCGCTGACATTATCCGAGAGGCTGCCTCTCAACCGCTGCACCACGGGCGACAAACCCTCCGCTTCCTCGACCTCTGCTCGCTCGATCTTTTGCAGATAGCCGGTTATCAGTCGCGTCAATGTCGTGTCATGGCGCCTGGCATATTGTTTCGCGACGGTCAGTGTTCTTTTCGGCACTCGAACAGTGAGCTTCGTCTCTTCCATCAGCCACCTCTGCCGTACAGAATAACGCGACTATGTACGGCCGTCAAGTGATCAGGACGCTGAGATTGTCAGAAGGCAACGAGGTTGTTCTGTTCGGCGCGTGACCGGTGACGATCCCCGGATAAATCCGGCAGCAGTAAGCGCGAAAAAGCCCCTGCGTCATCGCAAGGGCGTAGCAGTATCTTGTCGAACATCACGGGGGGTGGGGCTGTTCCGAAGACCCCACCCCCCGTGAGTCAATCCGGTCCACCAGGATAGCTTCCGCTACCCCTCGATCTGCTTGACCGCTTCCGCCGGCGACACGTCCGCGTATACGACCGCAATCAGCCCGCTCATGTACTTGTCCATCATCAGCACGTTGGTATACACGAGTGGCCGGAGCAGCCCCGCTGCGATCTCCTGGTCCGTCACATCCACGCTCGTCTTGTAGCGCACCTCGCCGTCATTGAAATCCAGCTCGAAATTGCCCAGCGCCATGCCGTAGTTCGCCCGCGTAATGAATTCGGCGATAGCCGCGCGCTTCTCCGCCGGCACATTGAGCGGCAGGACTGAATAGAACAGCACCTGCTCCACATCCTTCGTCACCCGCACCTGCGCGTAGCAGTTCCAGCGGCCCCCTTTGCCTTGGAACGGCAGACGCAAGATCGGCCGCTCCGGCATTTGCTCGAAGCTCCAGCCATCCTCGCTGAAGAAGGCCCCGACCGCCTGCAGTGCGCGCAGCGGCGAACGCACGTCTCCCGAGTGATCCTGAGGCAGGTTGAAATCGCCCGGTTCGTTGGCAGCCACCGCTCCAAACGCGCCTTCGCCTGCCGCAGCCTCGGTAGGCGTCGGGCTAACCGTGGCAACGAGCCGCGCGCCCAGATCCCCCATTCGCTCAAACACCGAGGACAACTGGTTTCGCACGTCCTCGAAGCGCTCGTTCGTCGCGGCAAGGTCCCAGTGGCAGATCGTCCGCGTTTCCCCGCGCGCATTCGTAACGCTCAACCGCGAACAGACCTCGTCTGCCTCCGGCTGCGCGCTCCCGCTCTCCAACGACAGAACATCGTTGCGCAACACGGCCTCGAACAGTTGGGGCACGTGCTCTTCGTCAAGCTCCATCCGGTAGGTTTCCGCGGTTTGCCCCAGGTCGACTATTTTGACAAAAGCGGTCCCGTCGCCATAAACCGTGATGCGCTTGCCGCCCCACACATCGTGGATGTCATCCAACTCGATCTTCGCATCACGCCAGGTGTCCGGGCTGCCCAGAAATTCTTTCGTTACAGCGCTCATCCCACTTCCTCCGCCAGTACATTTCCCGCTATTCAGGTAACCACATAGCAAACGTGAAGGCGGGTAGGATCGGTTCCAATTGCGCCTTACCATAAGGTTGCGATAAGGAAAGAGCAATGCCGCGTTAAGATCTCGGATTTAAGGTGTAGGGTATTGACAACAGGCCTGGCTTGTGATAAGGTGAACACAATTCGTCAGACGACTACCGTCTGACACCGCCAGGAAACAGCGTCAATGGTGCGCCGAAACGTTCCTCTTGTCGAACAGGTCATCCTCGAACTCCTCGCAGACATCGATCGGGGCGAATTCGTGCGCTCCAATGGCGTGTTGCCCTCCGAAGCGGAGTTAGCCCAGCGCTTCTCGGTGAGCCGCGCCACCGTGCGGGATGCGCTTTCCCGCCTCGAAGCGACCGGCGTCGTCATTCGGCGTCAGGGTGTCGGCACCTTTGTCAATCAGTTTCTCAGCAAGCATCCAGCCGCTCTTCAGGATTGGTTTGAAGAGGCGCACGGCTTTGTCGACGCGCTCCGCAGCATGGGCCGGAATCCCGAGGTGCTCATGCTCCGCGCAGTGGTCGAGCCCGCGGGCGAAGTGTCAGACCATCTGCAAGTCGCGCCCGACGACCCCGTCATCGTCGTCGAGAAGATCATCACGTCCGCCGGCGCGCCGCTGATCCACAGCGTCAATGCGACGCCGCTATCGCTGCTGCCGCCCGAGAACCAGCCGCGCGCAGTCGAGTTGGCAGGCGGGTGCGAGTCCACCTTCCGCTTCCTCGACGATTACTGCCGAAGCCGCGTGCATCACCAGCAGAGCGAAATTCGGGCGGTGCTCACAGGCGAGAAGCTTGCGCTGCTGCTGGCCTGCCGCGCAAGCGAACCCTGTTTGCAGGTCGAAGAAGTCGCGTACAGTGTAGACCTCGCGCCTTTGTTTTACGGCCTCAATCATTTTCGGGGCGACACCGTCAGCTTCCGCCAGATTCGGCGGCCGAGCGCCCGGGGCTAACCCAAAAATCAGGTCAATCGAGAAACGGTAACATCAGGTTTACGACTGGAGGAGGCCATGGCGTCAAACTCGGCCACGAACACCGTGCGCCAGGCTCGCGGGCCTGCGTACGACTGGCAAGGACTCCTGATCAAAGCTGCGCCGCCCATCGTGGCGATCCTCATTGCGCTGCTGTTCGGGGCCATCATGCTGCTGCTGCTCGGCGTAAACCCGCTGACCGCGTACTCGGCAATGCTGCGTGGCGTCTTCGGCACGACGTCGGGCTTCACTCAGTCGATTGTCAAGGCGACGCCCCTGTTGCTGGTTGGCCTCGGCATCTGCATCGCCTTCCGCGCCAGCGTCATCAACATCGGCGGTGAAGGGCAGATCATCCTTGGCGCGCTGATGGCCACCTGGTTCTCGTTGCAGTTCAAGAGCTGGCCGGGCTGGCTCCTGATCCCCGCCACGCTCGTGATGGGCTTCATCGCCGGCGCTTTCTGGGGGTTCATTCCCGGCATCCTCAAGGCCCGGCTCCGCGTCAACGAGATTCTGAGCACGGTCATGCTCAAC
>JALOOB010000417.1 GCA_025454635.1 Anaerolineae bacterium | reverse complement strand
CGCATCACATGGCCGTCACGCGGACCATTTCGAGCGCGATCCGCGCGTTGACGGCGGCGATGGCCAGGTGAGTCGTCTGGACGCCGGCGCCGTGGTCGAGGCGCAACTCGCCGAGCGCGTGATCTTCGAGCGCCACGGCCAGCGCGTCCTCCCCCACGCGGATGCGCCACTGGTGGGTGCGCCGCGCGTCGAAGCCGGCCGGGAGAGGCCAGACGGCGGGCAAGCCCGCGCCTGCGCCGGCTTCAAGCCGCCAGCCGTCGCCGTCCGCGCGGACGAAGAGGGCGGGGCCGTTGCCGGGGGCGAACGGCGCTTCGCCGCCTCGCTCACCTCGACGACGCGCGCGTTGACCACGAGCTCGTAGGTGGCGGCGGGCGCGGCCTTGGCGATGAGCGAGCGCGTCGCGGAGTCGCCCCGGCGGAAGAGGCCGGTCCGGCGGCGCAGCTCGGGGGAGAGCAGCTCGCCGCCCGCGATGGTCCAACCCTTGTTCGCGTCCCAGTCAAGCGACTCAGGCGTCTTTTCGGGGCCGTCGAAGAGCTCTTCCCAGCCGAGCGTGATCTCGGGCGCGGCAAACTCGGCCGCGAGCCCGTCCGTGTGGAGCGCGACCGCGTACGGCTCGAAGGGCAGCTTGAGACGGAAGCGGGACGCGATCGTGTCGACGGTGACCGTGACGCGCGCGCCGTCAACCTCGACGCGCAGCAGGTGGTCGGCCGCGGCGTCGAACTCGGGCGGGAGCGGGAAGGCGCGCTGCGCGCTGCGGACGGTGACGGTGAACACGCGCTGCGCGGGGCGGATGCTGAGGGTGGCCGCTTTGTTGCGCTCGCCCAGGAGATCCACGCCCCATGAGCCGACGTTATCCGGGCCGAGATCCAGCACGCGACCGGTGGCTTCGAAGAGGAACTGCGGCGCGGGGAGGGTCCAGGTTGCGGACGCGCGCCGGCGGGTGTCCATCTGGCGAGCGACCGTCGTTTTCTGCCACAGAGGGCGCAGAGGACTCAGAGAGTCCTGAACCCTTTGGCTTGGCTCAGAACGCTCTGTGTCCTCTGTGGCAGAACCGGTTTCCCACTCGCCGCCGTCGAGGTGGGCGTCCGCGAAGCCGCGGTGAGCGGGCGCGAGGGGGATGGGCTGGGGCGTGTGGGTGGGCCCGAGCGCGATGAGACGCTCACCGGCCCAATCGAGCGGGTCGATGGAGAGGACGCGCGCGCCGTCGACCCAGCGATGGTACACGCAGAAGAGCTGGCGGTTGTCGGGGCCGCGGACGACGGAGTTGTGGCCGGGGCCGGTGACGAGGCCGGGAAGCGTGCGCAGGACGATGGGCGTGGCGTCCGCGTCGCACGGCTGATCCCACTCTTCGGGCCGGTCGATCGTGTCCGAGATCGCGTACGCGACGCCGTAGGTCTGGTTGGTCCAGTTGCCGCCGCTGAACATCTGGTAGTATTTGCCCTTACGCTTGAGCGCGAACGAGCCCTCGATCGTGTGCCACTTGACGCCGCCCTTCGACTCGCGCGCGGGGTCGTAGACCTGCCAGTCGAAGCGAGCGCGGGAGACCGGCCGCGGGTTGCCTTCGAGCGTGAAGGGATCGAGCAGGCGGTCGACCACCGTGCCGGTGCCGATGCGCGTGTGTTCGAGGAAGTCGGTGGCGTAGAAGAGCCACCGTTGCCCGTCCTCGTCGACGAAGACGTGCGCGTCGATGGCAAAGTCCTGCGGGGTGAGGCGGACGCCGTGGTCGACATAAGGACCCTGCGGCGCGCGCGCGGTGGCGACGCGGAGTTGCATGAAGGTCTCGTTGCCGACGCTGTAATAGAGATAAAAGACGCCGTTGTCGTAGGCGATCTCGGGCGCCCAGTAGTACGGGTGGGGTTGGGTGAGGGGGTCGAGCGCACCGCCGGCGACTTCCCACTGGACCAGATCGGGCGAGCGAAGCATCTCGAATTTGCGGTCGCCCGGCTCGCAATGACTGCTAATGCACCAGTACTCGCCGCGATGCTTGAAGACGAACGGATCGGGCGCGGGGTGATTGAAGACGGGGTTAAGGTAAGCGTCAGCCATTACAACTCTCTGTCCGGTCGATAAAACACGAGACCGCCACGAATTAGACGAATTCAACGAATTATAACGGATTCCCGTAATTCGTATAATTCGCGTAATTCGTGGCGGCCTCGCCCCGTTACGCCTGGTACGTCCGCGCGGTGACGTCGCCGCCGCGGCCGGTCCAGTCCGTGTGGAAGAACTGGCCGCGCGGGTGGTCGGTGCGCTCGTAGGTGTGCGCGCCGAAGTAGTCGCGCTGCGCCTGCGTCAGGTTCGCGGGGAGGCGCGGGCTGCGGTAGCCGTCGAAGAAGGCGAGCGCGCTGCTCAACGCGGGGGTGGGGATGCCGGCGGTGACTGCCGCGGCGATCACCCGGCGCCACGCGTCCGCGCTGCCCTTCATGGCCTGGCTGAACGCGGGCGCGAGCAGCAGGTTTTCGAGGCCGGGGTCTGCGTCGAACGCATCCTTGATGGTGCCGAGGAAGGCGGAGCGGATGATGCAGCCGCCGCGCCACATCAGCGCGATGCCGCCCAGGTTGAGCTGCCAGCCGTACGCCTTCGCGGCCGCGGCCATGAGCATGTAGCCCTGCGCGTAGGAGACGATCTTGGCGCCGTAGAGCGCAGCTTCGAGGTCCGCGACGAACCCGGCGCGGTCGACGTCGAGAGGCGCGTATGCGCCGCCCAAGACTTCCGCCGCGCGATGGCGCTCATTCACGAGGGACGAGAGGAAGCGCGCGAACACTGCCTCGCCAACCAGGGTGAGCGGCGCGCCCTGGTCGAGCGCGGAGACGACCGTCCACTTGCCCGTTCCCTTTTGCCCCGCGCTGTCCAGGATGAAGTCGACCGTGGCTTCGCCGTCCGGGTCCTTGTACGCAAGGATGTCGCGGGTAATCTCGATGAGGTAGGATTCGAGCTTGCCCGCGTTCCAAACGTCGAAGGCCGCGCTCATCTCCGCGTTGGTCATGCCGAGGCCGTCCTTCATGAGCTGGTACGCCTCGGCGATGATCTGCATGTCGCCGTACTCGATGCCGTTGTGCACCATCTTGACGAAATGACCCGCGCCGTCCGCGCCGACCCAGTCGCAGCAGGGCACGCCGTTCGGTTCGCCTTCGGGAACTTTCGCCGCGATGGCCTGGAGGATTGGCTTGACGTGGGGCCACGCGGCTTCGGAGCCGCCCGGCATGATGGAGGGGCCGTGGCGCGCGCCCTCTTCACCGCCGGAGACGCCGGTGCCGATGAAAAGCAGGCCCTTGGACTCGATGTATCCGGTGCGGCGGATGCTGTCCTCGTAGTTGGAATTGCCGCCGTCGATGATGATATCGCCGGGTTCAAGCAGCGGGATGAGCTTCTCGATGAAGTCGTCGACGGGCTGTCCGGCCTTGACGAGCATCATGACGCGGCGCGGGCGCTTGAGAAGCGAGACGAGCTCT
>JALOOB010000416.1 GCA_025454635.1 Anaerolineae bacterium | reverse complement strand
CCAGGCCATCGCGCCCAGGTCCATGTCCGGCGCGATCTCAACCGGCACCTGCTTGTCCTGCACCAGTTGATTCCAGGCGATCAGCTTCTCGGTGACCGCAATGGGCACGATCCGGGCGGGGCCTGCGCCATCGTCGCCGAGCATGTTGGCGAAGTCGCCGATGAGGAAGCCGGGTCGCACGGCGGGCCGGCCGAGCAGCGGCAGGACGCGCATGTACCAGAACTCGCGGAGCCAGGCGAGCGCGCGGCGGATCAGCGCGGCCAGGAAGTAGAGCGCTAGCACGACGACGATGGCGGCGAGGACCCACGCGCCGATCTCGATCAGCTTCGAACGAGCAGCCTGCGTGAAGGTGGCCGGAGGAACAGGCGTAGCGGCGGGGACCGGCGTTGCGATGTCGCCGGGGAAGGGCGCCATCTGCGTTGCGGTGATGGACGCCTGCCCCTGCAGCGCCTGGTTCAGCCCCGCGAGCGCGCGCGGAGCCGCGGGTGTCGGCCGCTATGTCGCCAAACAGCTCGGCTGCGGTGTCGTAGTCTTTGCCGTCGAGATAGGTCTGCGCGAGAAGGAGGCGCGCGTCGAGTTCGGTCAGCGTCGGCGTCGGGGAGGGGGTCGTCGTCGGCGTGCGGGTCGGGGTGGGCGTGCCGGGGACGCCCGTAACGCCTGCGGTTCCGGCGGGCGCGGCCGTCGCGGCAACTGTTGCCGCGGGCGTGGCGGACTGAGCCCCAGCGAGCCCCGCGGGGTAGGCGGTCGCGATGAGGGCGAGGACGAGCGCTGGAACCACGAGCCATGCCGGCAGGTTGCAGGGGCGCAACCAGTTGGCGCGTCGACTCATTGTTGCCTCCGGGCGTAACGTTGGCGGTCGGCGGACGACAGCGCGCGGTCTATCGCTAGTGCGCGCGGGCGCGATTATAGCACGCGGCGCAAAGGGCGGCAACTGGCGAAGGAAACGGGAAGCAGTTGGAGGGGCGCGAGCGGGATGCTATAATCCCGCGGCTGCCGGTTGCCGCCGGCAGTCGCTGACAGGAGACGGCATGACTCATCCCTTTCTCGAACGGCTGCGCCGTGGCCCGCTGCTGGCGGACGGCGCAATGGGCACCATGCTCCACGCCAGCGGCGCGCGGGTGGACCAGTGCCTGGACGCGCTGAACCTGGAGCAGCCGGACTGGGTGCGCGATATCCACCTGGCGTATATCCGCGCGGGCGCGGAGGTCATCCAGAGCAACACGTTCGGCGCGTCCGCGCCGCGCCTGGCCGAGCACGGATATGGCGGACAGGTGCGCGAGATCAACTTCCGAGGCGTGAAGCTGGCGCGCGAGGCCCGCGAAATCAGCGGGCAGGCCGTCTGGCTTGCGGGAACGGTGGGGCCGCTGGGTAGGCGCGCGCGGCGCGGGGATGAGCTGCGACTGGACATTGCGGAGCCGGCGTTCGCAGAGCAGATGGCCGCGCTGTGGGAGGCCGGGGCGGATCTCCTGATCCTGGAGACGTTCTCCGACTTGCCGGAACTGCTCGTCGCCCTGCGGCTGGCGAAAGCGACGACGGACCTGCCGGTGGTGGCGGAAGTGACGTTCGGCAACGACGGCGTGACCGGCGACGGCACCTTGCCAGCGGACGTGGCCCGCGCGCTGGCCGCGGCGGGCGCGGACGCGGCGGGAGTGAACTGCTCGCTCGGGCCGGCCCGGCTGCTGGACTTCATCGCGGAGATGCACGCGGCCGAGCCGGGGATGCCGCTTTCGGCCATGCCGAACGCGGGGCTGCCATATCGCGCGGGCGAGCGGATGATTTATCCGACGGCGCCGCACTACTTTGCGGAGCGCACGCCGCAGTTCCTGGCGCAGGGCGTGGCGCTGGTGGGTGGGTGCTGCGGCACGACGCCCGCGCACATCGCCGCGATGCGCGCGGGGCTGGACGAGGCGATCGGGCAGCCGCATCGGTCGCCGGCGGGCCACGAGGAACTTGCTCCGCTGCCGATGGTGCGAGTAAGCGCGCCGGGCGTGGCACCGACGGGAGAAGAAGCACCTGAACCGACCGGCTTGCTGCGGAAGCTGCGCGCGGGCAAATTTGTTGTGAGCGTGGAGGTCGACCCGCCGCGTGGGTTCAGCGCCGCGAAGATGCTCGAAGGTGCGGCGATTGCGCGCGAGCGTGGAGCGGATGCGGTGAACGTGGCGGACAGCCCGATGGCGCGGGTGCGAATGGGCGCGCTCGCGCTGTGCGTGCTGATCCAGCAGCAAGTCGGGATCGAGACGATCCTGCACCTCACCACGCGCGACCGCTCGCTGATGGGCCTGCAGGCCGATCTGATCGGCGCGCATGCGCTCGGGGTGCGTAACATTATTGCGCTGACCGGCGATCCGCCGAGCCTGGGCGACACGCACGAGAGCAGCGCGGTTTATGACGTGGACTCCATCGGGCTGGCGAAGATCATCAGCCAGTTCAACCAGGGGCTCGACCGGTCGGGCAAGCCGTTCGGCGACCGCTCGGCGTTTACGATCATCGTCGCCAGCGACCCCACGCGGGCCGACATGATTCAGGAAGTCGACCGGTTCCACCGCAAGGTGAGCGCGGGCGCGCACCTGACGATGACGCAGCCGATTTTTGACCCCGCGCTGTGGAGCCGGTTCCTGCAGCTTTACGAGGAGCGCCACGGGCCGTTCCCGGTGCCGGTCTTGATCGGCATTCTGCCCCTGCAAAGCCACCGGCATGCGTCCTTCTTGCACAACGAGGTGCCGGGAATCACAATCCCGGAGGCGGCGCTGGCGCGCATGGAGCGGGCGGGCGCGGAAGGGCGTAAGGAAGGAGTGCGAATGGCCCAAGAGCTGTTGCTCGAACTCATGGAATTGCCGCACGTGCAGGGCGTATACCTGATGCCGAGCTTCGGGCGGTATGAGGTGGCGTGCGAGGTGTTGGACGTCGTGAAGGACCGGGCTGTTCAATGACCGATTTTGTGCTGGCTTCCAAATCGCCTCGGCGGCGGCAACTGCTCGAATCGCTGGGCCTCGAGTTCGAGGTCGAGGCGGCGGACGTGGACGAGACGCCGCTCGCCGGAGAGGCGCCGGACGCGCTCGTGTGCCGGCTGTGCCGCGACAAGGCGGCCGCGGTCGCGCTGCGGCACGCGGGGCGGGTCGTGCTTGCGGCGGACACGCTCGTGGTGCTCGAAGGCGCGCTGCTCGGCAAGCCCGCGGACCCGCTCGAAGCGGTCGCGATGCTGAGCGCGCTGCGGGACCGAGTGCATGTGGTTTACACGGCCGTCTGCGTGATGCGCGACGGGCGCGCGGAGACGCGCGTCTCGGCCACGGATGTCACGATGCGCGCTTACACAGATGCGGAGATCGAGGCGTATGTCGAGACGGGCGATCCGCTCGACAAGGCCGGGGCGTACGGCATCCAGGACCCGCGGTTCGCGCCGGTTGCGTCGTGGGACGGGTGTTATTCGGCAGTGATGGGGCTGCCGATGGGATTGGCTGCGGAGATGCTGCGCGCCGCGGGCGTTATCGCGCCCGAGGGCGTGACCCACTCATGCGAGTCGATGACCGGAGATCGCTGCTGTCAGCGGGACGGCGGACTGGTCGAAGGACGGCGGGAGCCGTGCCTGGACATCTGGAGCGAGCCAACTCATGTCAAGTGATCTTCTCGCCGG
>JALOOB010000415.1 GCA_025454635.1 Anaerolineae bacterium | reverse complement strand
CCCCGGGCAGTCCACATGCGCGTAGTGCCGCTTGGCGGTCTCGTACTCGACGTGCGCCGTGTTGATCGTGATGCCGCGCGCCTTCTCCTCCGGCGCCGCATCGATTTGGTCGTACGCCTTGGCCTCACCCCCAAACTTCTTGCTCAGCACCAACGTGATCGCCGCCGTCAGCGTCGTCTTGCCATGATCCACGTGCCCAATCGTCCCCACGTTCACATGCGGCTTGGTCCGCTCAAACTTGCCCTTTGCCATTGCCGGCTCCCTGTTGACCGATGCTCTTGCTCATGCGCCGCGCGACGGCAGCGACGAAAAGCCAATTCTGGTGCCCATGACGCGGATCGAACGCGTGACCTCTCCCTTACCAAGGGAGTGCTCTACCACTGAGCCACATGGGCCGTGCACTCTGTCGCCCCCGCCGCAGTCACTCCCGCACGCGTCCCGGACGCCGGCGACCATTCGAAACATCTCGACATCTGCCCGATTCAACACCCCAGCCGGAGCAGTGGAGCGGGTGAAGGGAATCGAACCCTCGTCATAAGCTTGGAAGGCTTCTGCTCTACCATTGAGCTACACCCGCGCGACTTGCCTCCTGCCCGCTCTCGGCCCCCGAGCGATCGCGGCCTCGCGGGGACGTATCGATCTGGTGGAGGGGGTTGGATTCGAACCAACGTAGGCGTAAGCCAACAGATTTACAGTCTGCCCCCTTTAGCCGCTCGGGCACCCCTCCACGATCGCAGCGAACCGCAAATTATCTTGGCGAGCCAAACCGTTGTCAAATCGCCCTTCGCCCTGAGGCGATGCGACGGAGCGCGCACCCGGCGCGATAAACCAAACCGAACGAGCACCGAAAGATGACGAAGACCTTCGCTTCGCGCGCCGACCTGTCGCCCAAGAGAGCCACATTCACCCGCCTTTCCGAGCATGCCTGGGCATACACGGCCGAAGGCGACCCTAATTCGGGTGTGGTGATCGCTGAAAATGCGGCGCTGGTCGTCGACACCACTGCCACGCCGGCGATGGCACGGCAATTGATCTCCCAGATCCGGCGCGTCACGGACCGGCCGATCAAGTACGTCGTTCTTTCCCACTACCACGCGGTGCGGGTACTCGGAGCTTCCGCGTTCTTCAGCGAAGGCGCGCAGGAGATCATTGCGAGCCGCGGGACCCGTGAACTGATCGCCGAACGCGGCGGTCAGGACATGCAGTCCGAGATCGAGCGATTTCCGCGCCTGTTCGACGCCGTCGAAACCGTTCCCGGGCTCACCTGGCCGACGCTCGTCTTTGAGCGTGACCTCACGCTGTATCTCGGAGACCTGGAAGTCCAAATCAAGCACGTGGGCATGGGTCACACCAAGGGGGACACGATAGTCTGGCTGCCACAGGAGAGGGTTCTGTTCTCCGGTGATCTGGTGGAGTTCGGCGCCGCCGCGTACACGGGAGACGCGCAGCTGGCGCACTGGCCTGGGACGCTGGAGGTACTGCGCCGCCTCTCACCCGAGAAGCTCGTCCCCGGCCGGGGGCCCGCCCTGCTCAGCAACGCAGAAGCAAACCGGGCGATTGACTACACCAAGTCGTTCGTCGAGACGCTGCTGTCGAGTGCGCGCGAAAGCATCGCCGCAGGCCACGACCTTCGGCAGGCGTTCGCCCATGCCCGCTCGCGGATGGATCCGCTATTCGGCGACGTGTTCATCTACGAGCACTGCCTGCCGTTTGACGTTTCCCGCGCCTTCGACGAGGCAAGCGGAATCAGCCACCCGCGAATCTGGACTGCGGAGCGAGACCGGGAAATGTGGCAGGCGCTGCAGGACTGAACGGCTGCCTGCCGCCAGGGATCCTGGACGCCCCCGCGCCGACAGCGCCCAGCATCGAGCCGCAGCTTTTGCCTTTCGGCAGCCTGCGGACCGCGCAGACCTACATCTGCTTGAACAGGTGGGTGTAGTTGCGGCTGACTTCCAGCTTCTGCGGATAGTTCTTCAGCTGCACCAGCTGTCGCCCGCGGAGGTCGCGCGTGATACCTGCGATCGCCTTGACATTGACGATCGTCGCGCGGTGGATCTGCCAGAACTGCTCCGGATCGAGTTCTTCGACCAGTTCCTTGATCGGCTTGCGGATGAGCGCCTCGTACGTTTCCGTCTGCACACGCGTGTACTTTTCGTCCGAGGTGAAGAACAGCACCTCGGCGACCGGGATCATCCGGATCTGCTGGCCCATCGACGCCTGGATCCACTGAAGATAGTTCGACTTCGGCGCGGCCGGCGGCGGCGCGCCCGCGGGTAGATCGAGCCTTGCCGCCAATTTCGCCAGCAGCGAACCGAGATCGGCCGGCCTGGCGCCGAGGCTCTTCTTCAGACGCGCCACCGTCAAGGCCAGTCGTTCCGTATCGGCGGGTTTGAGGACGTAATCGACAGCGCCCTGCTCGAACGCCTCGACGGCGTACTCGCTGTACGCGGTAATGAAGACCACGTGACAGGAATCCCCGATTTCGCGCGCGGCCTCGACCCCGGTCATCCCGGGCATGCGGATGTCCAGGAACACCAGGTCCGGGCGATGCTCAGCCACCGCGTCGACCGCCTCCCGCCCGTTCCTGGCCTCGGCGACGATCTCCAGTTCGGGCCAGACTTCGACGAGGCGCGCACGCAGTTGCTCGCGCATCAGGCGCTCGTCGTCGGCAATCACGGCGCGGATCTTGTTCATTGGCGCGATGCTAGCGCGACACTCGTCCGGCACGCTTCCGCGCGCCCGTGAGGCCAGCAGTGGCCGCGGTTACTCAGCGCTTGACGGGACCGGAACCCGGGGGCGCCGGCTGCTCACGCGGCGACCTTCGCCGCCGGCTGCCCCGCCCGGCCCTGTCCGAGATCGGGCTCGTAAGGCACTTCCACGGTGGCGATCGTCCCCGAAGGCGAGTTGGCCTCGATCGTGAAGCTGGCGCGACCGCTGTAGAGCGCCGCCAGCCGCTCGCGCACGTTGGCCAGTCCCACCCCCGTGCCGGGCTTGCTCGCGGCGCCGAAGCCAAGCCCGGTATCCGCCACTGTGACGCGCAGGTTGCCGTTGGCAATATCGGCCGTGACGGTGATCGAACCGCCCTCTGGCTTCGGCTCGAGCGCGTGCTTGATCGCATTTTCGACCAGCGACTGCAGCACCATCGGCGGGAACTGC
>JALOOB010000414.1 GCA_025454635.1 Anaerolineae bacterium | reverse complement strand
CTCTCGTCGTCCAACGAGAAGGTGCGCCGCGACAGCGTCCGCTACATCATGGACAACGCGGACAACGCCCTGCTGCTCGGCGCGCCCTCGGTCCACGTCTGCGCGGGCTTCAGCCTGTTCGATGAGCCGCGCGAGCGCGGGTGGGAGTACCTGCGCCGGAGCATCTGCGAGGTGCTCGAATACACACGCGGCACGGGCCTCCGCGTCTACATCGAGCCTGCGCACCGCTTCGAGTCCAACCAGATTCTTACGCTGGACGACGGGCTGCGCATGATCCGCGAGATCGGCGATGACCAGCTTGGCATCCTGCTCGACACCGGCCACCTCCACGTCAACGGCGAGGACCTGGCCGCGGGCGTGGCGAAGCTGGGGTCTTCTCTCGGCCATGTGGACCTGGACGACAACGACGCCTCCGCCGACGCGCACCTCGCGCCCGGCGCGGGCACGATCGACTTCGCGCCGTTCGTCGGGGCGCTCAAAGCGGCCAATTACGCCGGCTACATTGCGGTCGAGTTGGGCATGGCCTACGCGCTCGACCCCGAGCCGGCGGTCGCCGCCTGCCTTGACTGGCTGGAGCGTTCCTTCGCTGAGTAAACTACGCCGCGCCGTCAGCAGTCGAAGACCGACCAGCAGATGTCGTTGCGCAGCCGCTGATCGTCCAGCACTAACTCGCGAATCGCGGCGGGCAGCAGTTCGCGCTGCCGCTCGCATTCCAGCCGGCCCGCGCTTTCGCCTTCGCCCTTCGGCGCAGCCGCGGCCGCGGCCTTGATCGCGTACGCGGCCGCGCCAAGTTCGTGCGCCGCCACGTGCGCGACTGCGGCGGCCTGGCCGGCCGCGTACGCAGCGAAGCGGGGCGCGCCTTTCAGGTCCCGCGCCGCGGCCATCGCATGGCCCGCCGCTGTTCGCGCCTGTGACATCGTGACCTCGCCGCGCGCCCACGCGCGCGCCTGCTCGATGGCATGCCGCGGCCGCGCATCCCCCGGCTTCGCCGCCTCGAAGAGGGGCAGGACGCGGGCTGCGCACTCGGCCGCCCACAGGGCGAGCAGACCATGGTTCGCATCGGTGAGCGTCCCGCCGCGGCGGATGGTGATGAATCGAGGGTCACGCTGTTTTGGGAGGATCATCTCGCGCCTTCCAACGTCGCCAGTCTGAGAAGCTGTATGAAAAGGCGTTACCCGGCGTGCCGCCGGCCATCAATGGTGCGCCATGCATGGCCCCGGCTACACCGCGGCGCCCGATAAATCCGGCTGTCGGGGGCGGGTCAGCCCCGTTTACGGGGCGCCGTTCAGAAGCCCGGCGATTGATCGCCGGGCGGTCTGCGGAAGACAGACGCCCTTTTGAAACAGCTTCTGAGCGATTTTAGTCACGGCGATATTGTACCCTGCGCAAGGAGTGAAGGAAACCGGTGTCCCGCCTGCATCCGCAAGAGCCGTCGCCTGTCGAGCCTTACCGCCTCAGCATCGTCCTCTCCACGCAGCCCGCGCAGTTTCAGGCGGTTGCGTTCAAGGGCGACCTCGCGGCCAACCTCGCCAAGATCGCCGCGTGGGACTATGACGGGGTCGAGCTTGCCATCCGCGACCCGCGCCTCGTCGACGCGGGCGCGCTCTGCGACCTGCTCGCCGCGCACCGCCTCGCCGTTCCTGCCATCGGCACTGGCCAGGCGTGGGGCGAAGAGCGCCTCTCCTTCTCCGACCCCGACCCCGCGGTCCGCCGCGCCGCCGTCGAGCGCGTCAAATCGCACGTCCCGCTCGCGCAGCGGCTCGATGCGGTCATCATCGTCGGTCTTCTGCGGGGCGTAGTTCAGCCCGGCGTCACGTTCGCGCAGGCGTGGGCGTGGGTGGTCGACGCGCTGCGCGAGTGCTGCGAGGCTGCAGGTGGGCAGGGGGTCCGCCTCGCGCTGGAGCCAATCAACCGCTACGAGACGCCGCTAGTCAACACGGTCGCGCAGGGGCTGGAGTTGATCGACGCGGTTGCCACGCCAAACCTTGGCTTGCTGTTCGACACCTTCCACGCCAACATCGAGGAACCCAGCATCGAAGGCAGCCTGGCCGATGCCGCGTCGCGCCTCTACCACGTCCACGTTGCGGACTCGAACCGCTGGCATCCCGGCGCGGGCCACCTCGACTTTGCCGCGTTCCTCGCCGCGCTCCGCGCCACCGGCTACACCGGCTTCGTCTCCGGCGAGTTCCTGCCCCTCCCCGACCCCGACACCGCCGCCCAACGTGGCCTCGCCCACCTGCGCAGCCTCGTCGCGTAGGGGGATGACGATGACAAGCCCGGCCGGGCAAGCAAGGACCGATTCATTGACCGATCCCGCCCGGCGATCAGTCGCCGGGCTCCTGCGCTTCGCCGGATCAATCCCGCTCACGCGCAGCGCGTGAAATAGTCCAGCCCCGTTCACGGGGCGCTGTAGCGTAGCCCGGCCGTTTACGGCTGGGCGGAACTGACGGACAGCGCCATCACCCCACCTCCACCGTCCCCCCGCTCTCCGCCGACCGGTAAATCGCTTCCACCACCGCCACGCTCTTCCGCCCCTCGCGCCCATCGACTAAGGACGCGCGGCCCCCGCGTATCGCGTCGACAAAATCCCGGTACAGCGCAGTATGCCCGGCCGCCGTAATGTCCATCGGCCGCGCGGCCCCGCTGCTCACCTCCGCCTGCTCGACGAACTCGCCCGCCGGCTCCGCAACGCGCCACTCCAGCCGCGCCTCGCCCTTGTTGAACACCGCGCTCCCGTTCGCGCCAAAAAACTCCAGCCGCTCCGGGAATCCGGGGTGCGCGATTGTCGTCGCCTGGATCAGCCCCAGCCGCCCGTCCGCAAACTCCAGGATCGCCAGCGCCGCGTCCTCCACCTCGATCTGGTGGTTGAGCGTCCGCGTCCGCGCGGTGATCTTCTCCGGCATCCCCGTCAAGGAGAGCAGCAGGTCGATCGCATGGATCGCCTGGTTGATCAGCACGCCCCCGCCCTCGTGCGCCCACGTCCCGCGCCATGGCGCGCTCGCATAATACGCGTCCGTCCGGTGCCACAGCGTGTTCGCGCTCGCCCACAGCAGCGCGCCGATCCGCCCCGCGTCGAGCCCCGCCTTCAGCTTCAGCGACAGCGGCTCGAACCGCCCTTGGAACGCCACGCCGAGTTTCACGCCCGCCCGCTCGCACGCGGCGATC